>DASSBT010000173.1:0-4655 GCA_035698465.1 Agromyces sp.
GGCCCGCATCGCGTTGGCGGTGCGGGCCCACGCTCGCGTTGCAGCGATGTCCCGACGCGTGCGATCAGCCGACGGTCGGCTCGCGACGTGGCGGCAGGCCGTAGAATCCGCGCTCGAACACCGCCCGTGCGCGACGCGTGAGCTGCAGGTAGTCGTGCTCGAGTTGTGTCGCTGAGCCGGGCGGGTACCCCATGATGCGGGCGACGCCCTCGAGTTGCGAACGCTCGACGGGCAGCACATCGGTGGTGCGGTCGAGCCAGAGCGTGAGCGCCGAGCGGGCCCGTGACGCGAACATCCACGCCGCCCTCAACACCTCTGCATCGGATGCCGGGATGAGCTCGTGCTCGACGGCACTCGTCAGCGCGTCGAGCGTCGATGTGGTGCGCAGCGCTGGGATGTCGGCCGCGTGCTGCAACTGCACGAGTTGCACGTACCACTCGACGTCGGAGAGGGAACCGCGGCCGAGCTTCAGGTGGCGGGTGGGGTCGGCCCCCTGCGGGAGCCGCTCGTTCTCGACCCGGGCCTTGATCCGCTTGACCTCGCGGACGTCCTGCTCCGAGATGGCCGCGGGATAGCGCACCGAGTCGGCCAGCGCGGTGAAATCGCGGATCAGGACCTCGTCGCCGGCAACACCCCGCGCGCGCAGCAGCGCCTGCGCCTCCCAGGTGAGCGACCACCGCGCGTAGTACGCGCGATAGGCGTCGAGCGAGCGCGCGATCACGCCGTTTCGACCCTCGGGCCGAAGATCGGCGTCGAGGTCGAACGGGAGGCGGGCGTCTTCGCTGAGGCGCACGAGCTCGGCGACGATGCGAAGCGCACGCGAGTGCGCCGCGTCGGGTGCCGCCGTCACGGCTGGCGCCGTCGTGCCGTCGGCCGGCCGGTAGACGTACACGACATCGGCATCGGAACCGATGCCGAGTTCGCGACCGCCGAACCGGCCCATGCCGATCACGGCGAACTCGATCCCATCGGGTTCCCCGCCCCTGACCGCCTCGACGATGGCGGCGATGTGGCTCTCGGTCACGTCGGTGAGCCCGCGGCCGAGTTCCTCGACGGTGCACACGTCGAGGATGGCGGACAGGGCCAGCCGCAGCACTTCGCGGCGGCGGATGGCGCGGAACACCTTCGCGGCGGCATCCGCGTCGCCGTGGCGGCGCAGCACCGCACGCTTCTCATCGGCGAGCACGGCGAGCGAACGGGGTCGCAGTTCGTCGAGGTCTTCCAGCCAGGCCACGGCCTCGGGCGTGCGCTCGAGCAGTTCACCGGTGAACCGCGAGCCCGACAGCACACGCGTGAGGCGAAGCGCGGCATCCGAAGAGTCGCGAAGCAGCCGGAGATACCAGTGGGTGGTGCCGAGCGCATCGCTGACCCGGCGGAATGCGAGGAGCCCGTAGTCGGGATCGGCGCCCTCGGCGATCCATGAGATCAGCACCGGCATCAGGTGTCGCTGGATCGTCGCGCGACGAGAGACCCCGGCCGTCAACGCCCCGATGTGCGCCAGCGCACCGCGCGGATCGTTGAAGCCGATAGCCGCCAGCCGCGCTTCTGCCTGCGCGCTGGTGAGCCCGAGCCCCTCGGCGGGCAAGGCAGCCACCGCGGAGAGCAACGGCCGGTAGAACAGCCGCTCGTGGAGTCCGCGAACGCGTTGACGGGTGCGCTGCCAGAGCGAGGTGAGCTCGTCGGCGCTGCGCGCGAGGCCCGATGACCGCGCGAGCGTGCGCAGCTGCCCGGTGTCGCGCGGCATGAGGTGGGTGCGCCGCAGCCGCTCGAGCTGCAACCGGTGTTCGAGGACCCGCAGCACCCGGTAGTCGCGCGAGAATTCGGCCGCCTCCTCGCGCCCGACATAGCCGTGCTCGGCCAGCGCCGCCAACGCCTGAAGCGTGCCGGCCTGCCGGATCGACGGATCGGAGGCGCCGTGCACCAGCTGCAGGAGTTGCACGGTGAACTCGATGTCGCGGAGGCCGCCCGGTCCGAGCTTCAGCTGCACCTCGACCTCGTCTGCCGGGATGTGCTCGGTGACCCGCTCGCGCATCCGCTGTACCGACTCGACGAATCCCTCGCGGCTCGAGCTCGTCCACACTTTCGGAGCCACACCCGCCGCGTACCGCGCGCCGAGGTCGGGGTCGCCCGCCAGCGGACGCGCCTTGAGCAGCGCCTGGAACTCCCAGCTCTTCGCCCAGCGGTCGTAGTACTGCAGGTGCGAATCGAGGGTGCGCACGAGCGCACCGTCTTTGCCTTCGGGCCTGAGATTGGGGTCGACCTCCCAGAGCGGCGGCTCCACACCCGGCTCGCCGATCACCCGCATGGCGAGCATCGCGATGCGGGTGGCGATGTCGAGCGCGCGCGGGGTCGAGACGGCGGCTTCGTCGGCCGACTCTGCGACGAAGATGACATCGACATCGCTCACGTAGTTGAGCTCGCGCGCGCCGGCCTTGCCCATGCCGATGACCGCCAGTCGTGTGGCCTCGACCTCGTCGGCCGGGTATCGCCCCGGCGTAGCCGGTTCGCCGTCGGCGCGGGCGACCACTCGGCGTGCGACGACGATGGCCGCATCGAGCGCCGCGCCCGCGAGATCGGCGAGTCCGGCAGCGATCGTGTCGACAGCCTCGATCGTGTTCGGCCGCGTCAGGTCGTAGATCGCGATCGCGGCGAGGAGCCGGCGGTATCGCACGCGGACGGCTCCAGCCGCAAGCTCGAGATAGTCGGCACTGGCTTCGTCGACATCGTCGAGCGCCGCGAGCATCACGGCGCGCGCATCGCCGGCGTGGAGCGGCGGCATCGGCACCTGACGCAGCACTGCGAGCTCGGCCGGATGCCGCATCATGAAGTCGGCGAAGCCCTTCGACGCGCCGAGCAGCCGCGCCATCCGCTCCGCCGAGGCATCCTGGCCGAGCACCGCCGCAACCTCGTGCGGCGCGCGCTCCTGCAGGCGGCACGTGGCCATCAGGGCCTCGTCGGGGTCTCCGGCGCTCGCGAACGCGGCGAGCAGGCGTTCCTGATCGACCTCGATCGTCGCCGCGAGCGCCTCGAGCGAACTCGCGGCACCCGCGAGGTTGTCGAAGCCCGCACGGGCGAGCCGGCCGAGGGTCCGAGTCTGCCGTGACATCCGGTGCAGGTCAGAGGATCTCGAGGTTGCGCTGCAGCTCGAACGGGGTGACCTGCGAGCGGTAGTCGCGCCACTCGGCCCGCTTGTTCGCGAGCACGTAGTTGAACACCTGCTCGCCGAGCGTCTCTGCCACCAGCTCGGAATCCTCCATGAACTCGATCGCGTGGTCGAGGCTCGCGGGCAGCGGGCTGTACCCGAGCGCGCGTCGCTCGCTGTCGGTCAGCGCCCACACGTCGTCCTCCGCCTCTGGCGGAAGCTCGTACCCCTCTTCGACGCCCTTCATGCCCGCCGCGAGCAGCAGCGAGAACGCGAGATACGGGTTGGCGGCAGAGTCGATGGCACGGTACTCCACGCGCGCGCTCTGCCCCTTGTTCGGCTTGTAGAGCGGCACGCGGACGAGCGCAGACCGGTTGTTGTGCCCCCAGCACACGAAGCTCGGGGCTTCGTCGCCTCCCCACAGTCGCTTGTACGAGTTCACGAACTGGTTCGTGACCGCCGAGATCTCGCTGGAGTGACGCAGCAGCCCTGCGATGAACTGCCGGCCGATCTTCGAGAGCTGGTACTGCGCGCCGGCCTCGTAGAAGGCATTCGCGTCGCCCTCGAAGAGCGACAGGTGCGTGTGCATGCCCGAGCCGGGCTTGTCGGAGAACGGCTTCGGCATGAACGTGGCGTAGACGCCCTGTTCGATCGCGACCTCCTTCACGACCGTGCGGAAGGTCATGATGTTGTCTGCAGTGGTGAGCGCGTCGGCGTACCTGAGGTCGATCTCGTTCTGGCCCGGGCCCGCCTCGTGGTGGCTGAACTCCACCGAGATGCCGAGGTCTTCGAGCATCCGCACCGAACGGCGACGGAAATCGTGCGCCGTGCCGCCCGGCACGTTGTCGAAGTAGCCGGCCGAGTCGACCGGTTGCGGACCTTCCGGCCCGTACTTCGACGACTTGAGGAGGTAGAACTCGATCTCGGGATGCGTGTAGAACGTGAATCCCTGATCAGCGGCACGAGCGAGCGTGCGCTTCAGCACGTTGCGCGGATCGGCGACCGCGGGCTCGCCATCGGGTGTCGTGATGTCGCAGAACATGCGACCAGTCGGATCGACGTCGCCGCGCCACGGGAGGGTCTGGAACGTGCCGGGGTCGGGAAATGCGAGCAGGTCGGACTCGTAGGTTCGGGTGAGGCCCTCGATCGCCGACCCGTCGAAGCCGATGCCCTCGGTGAACGCGCCCTCGACCTCGGCGGGAGCGATCGCGACGGATTTCAGCGTGCCGACGACATCGGTGAACCAGAGCCTGACGAACTTGACCCCACGTTCCTCGATCGTGCGTAGAACGAAGTCGCGCTGCTTATCCATCCACACCCTCTCTCGCACTCTCAGGGTAGCGGCTCGACCGCAGGCCGGCCGCCGCTCGGGATGCCGCGCTGTGGAAGACTGGCCGCATGCCAGAGCAGCCTGAGAACGACGCAGCCCCGACTCCGTCGACACCGTCGACCCCGCCTGCCGCGGAGACGAACCCCTACGGCGGGGCCGCGGCATCCGGCGGACCGAAACGGG
>DASSBT010000174.1:0-7854 GCA_035698465.1 Agromyces sp.
CAAGGGCATGAGCGAATCCGTCAGCCTCCCGGCACTCGGCGAGAGTGTCACGGAGGGCACGGTCACCCGCTGGCTGAAGAACGTCGGCGACCGTGTGGAGGTCGACGAGCCGCTGCTCGAAGTGTCGACCGACAAGGTCGATACCGAGATCCCGTCGCCGGTTGCCGGCGTGATCGAGTCGATCCTCGTCCAAGAAGACGAGACCGTCGAGGTCGGCACCGCACTCGTGACGATCGGTGACGGCTCGGGGGCCGCGGCTCCCGCCGCTGAGGCCGCTCCAGCGGCTGACGCAGCGCCGGCCGAAGCTGCGACGCCAGCAGCCCCTGCCGCTGAAGAAGCCCCGGCTGCACCGGCACCCGAGGCGGCACCAGGCGCTCAGGCCCCTGCACCTGAGGCGGCACCAGCCGCACCGGCACCCGAGGCAGCACCAGCCGCACCGGCCCCTGCACCTGAGGCGGCACCTGCCGCACCGGCACCCGCGCCTGCCGCACCGGCACCCGCCGCACCGGCACCCGCGCCTGCCGCACCGGCACCCGAGGCGGCACCTGCCGCACCGGCACCTGCCGCTCCCGCGCCGGCACCCGCACCCGCAGCACCGGCCGCTCCCGCACCGGCCCAAGCTCCGGCGGCTGCGCCGGCAACCTCGTCGGGCGCTCACGCCGGCCCCAGCGGCTACGTCACCCCCATCGTGCGAAAGCTCGCCAACGAGCAGGGCGTCGACCTTGCCGGCGTGACGGGCACAGGGGTGGGCGGCCGCATCCGCAAGCAAGACGTGATCTCGGCACAGGCGGCGCCAGCGACTGCGGCTGCAGCCGCCCCGGCGCGTACACCGCTCGAGACGTCGCCCCTGCGTGGCACGACCGTGCCGATGACGCGTCTGCGAAAGGTGGTTGCCGAGCGCGCCGTCGTCTCGATGACGTCGACCGCCCAGCTCACCACGGTCGTCGAGGTCGACGTCACTCGGGTCGCGAAGCTGCGCGATCGGGTGAAGAGCGCCTTCCTCGAGAAGACCGGCAACAAGCTCTCGTTCCTCCCGTTCTTCGCGCTCGCGGCGGCCGAGGCGCTTCGCGCGTACCCGATCGTGAATGCGACGGTCGACGGGGACAGCATCGTGTACCCGGCGAGCGAGAACATGAGCATCGCGGTCGACACCGAGCGAGGGCTGCTCACGCCGGTCATCCGTGACGCAGGTGAGCTCGACATCGCGGGCCTCGCCGCCCAGATCGCCGACCTGGCCGACCGCACGCGCAACAACCAGTTGAAGCCAGACGAGCTCTCGGGCGGCACGTTCACGCTGACCAACACGGGTTCACGTGGCGCGCTCTTCGACACGCCCGTCGTCTTCCTGCCGCAGTCGGCGATCCTCGGCACGGGCATCGTCGTCAAGCGACCCGTCGTCGTCAGCCAGGACGGCTCCGATGCGATCGCCGTGCGGTCGATGGTCTACCTCGCGCTGTCCTACGATCACCGCATCATCGACGGTGCCGACGCGGCCCGCTTCCTGACCGCCGTCAAGGAGCGCCTCGAAGAGGGCGACTTCGAGTCGGACCTCGGCATCTAGTCGAAGATCTCGCGTAAGCGCCAACCGGCCTCACCCCTCACCACGAGGAGTGACGCCGGTTCGCGTTCGGGTGCAACTCGGGTCACAGCCGCGAGCACCGCATCTCCCATCTCGGAGCTGACGTGCAACGTCTCGAGGTCGAACCCGACATCGGGACCGGCGGCACCGTCACGAGCGGCGAGCATCGCCGCCCGATCCTGGGCCTCGATCGCTGATGCCGGCTGCAGCACCTCGTCGAGGCATCCGAGATCGAGGTTTTCGAAGCATTCTGCGCGGCGCTCGAGCAACCATCGAGTCGCCGCCACCGGATCGTCACCGGCCGGGTCGGCTGCGTCAGCTGCGTCCGGGTTGGGCGCCACCTCGGTCGGGGCCGCCTGATCGGCCCCATCATCGCCACCGGAACCCGTCGCGGGGGCGTTCCCCGCCGGGTCGGCACCGTTCGCGCCGCTCGTCGATGCGGCGTCCGTCGCCAACGCGTCACCCTTCGGCGTCTCGGGCGCATCCGTCGCCGTCGCCGGCGGGACGAGTGTGAGCATGAGCACCAGGGCTCCCCCACCGACGAGGCCGCCGACGGTGAGTGCACGCCGCCTGGACCGCAGCGCCGAGGCCACTCTCGCGCGCGTCCCCGCGCCCGGGACCGCATCGAGCGTCGTCGCGACCCGTGACCCGAGATCGTCGGGCAGTTGGGAGAGCCCGAGAAGCCGGCCGAGACCCCTCCCTCGCGCAGAGTGCGAACGTGCGGGGCCGCCGCCATCGTCATTCGGCGGCTCGCCCGTCACCGCCGCGACGGGCGCGCCGATTCGTGCAGGAAGCCGAGCGGTGCGTACCCGCACGTCGACACCGGCGATCGGCTGCGGCACCGCCGCCGCGAAGAGCCGTCGTTCGAGCTCGGCTTCGCACCGCTCGAACGGGCGGGCATCGAGACGGCCGCGAATGAGGTCGACGGCGCCATCGAGGGCACCGACCGGACGCACGGCGGCGGCCACGTCTTCGACGAGTTCGGCGAGGGCGACATGGCCCGACCGGATCAGGGCGGTTCGCTCGGCCGACCGTTCATACCCGGGGATGCGACGCAGTGCACCGAGGCCGACGAGCCTCGGACGTCCCGCATCGTCGACGAGGATGTCAGACGAAGCAAGCCTCGTGTGCACGAACCCCCGCTCCGCGAGTTCGGAGACCGCCACCGTGATCGGGGCGAGGATGGTGACGGCTTCGCCGACGCTCAGCGTGCGCTCTGTCAGCAGGCGCGAGACGGCAACACCCCCGATCCGCTCGACCGCAAGGCAGCATCGGCCGTCGTCGAGCGAGGCGACGTCGTAGAGCGCAGGCAGCGTTCCATCGGCATCCGTCGACATCGCCTCGATCTCGAGGGCGATGGCCTCGCTCGAGGCCTCGGGCGGATAGACCCGCACCACCACGAGCGCCGGTGCAGGCGGGGTGAGGGTCGCATCGAGTGCCACGCCACCGATCGGGGGCGGCGCGAACGCGGGGGCGACGCTCGGGTCTGCCGGATCAGCAGGCTCGGCCGTGGCCAGGTATACGTCGGCGCGTTCCCCACGTGCCATTCGCCGCAGGAGCCGGTACCCGACGAGTCCGCCGGCGAGTGCCGGCGCCGTCGGGCTGGTCGACGGATCCGTGTCGTTCGAGGGCTCCGCCCGATGACGACGTCGACGGCTGGGATCGCGGCTCATGGGTCGATCTTCACGCGGGTCGCGAGATCACGTTCGCGAACGCTCTCGTCCGGTGTGCCGATCGGCGACCCATGCCCTGTCGAGGACGAGTCGAGGGCCCGCCCCGTTCACCGCACGCACGGTGGCCACGCGGCATCCGTTCGCGCACCTAGACTGTTCGTCATGCTCGACTTCGTCGTCGCGGGGCTAAGCGCCAACTCCGTGCCGTACATCGAGGGTCTCGACCTTCAGCGCGCCGTCCATCGCGCGGTCGTCAGGGGCGAACGCCCCGACACCGTCATCCTCCTGGAACACCCCTCCGTCTACACCGCCGGCAAGCGAACAACTCCCGAGGAACGACCGACCGACGGCACCCCCGTCGTCGACGTCGACCGCGGTGGCAAGATCACCTGGCACGGCCCGGGCCAGCTTGTCGGCTATCCCATCCTCCGACTCGCAGAGCCGGTCGACGTGGTCGCCTACGTGCGCAGGCTCGAGGGCATCCTCATCGCCGTGCTCGCCGAGCTCGGCATCGACGGTCGGCGGGTCGACGGCCGCTCCGGCGTCTGGGTCGGCCCGACCGGCCGCGAGAACAAGATCGCCGCGATCGGCATCCGAGTCGCCGACGGCGTCACGATGCACGGCTTCGCACTGAACTGCAGCAACTCGCTTGATCCGTACGAGAAGATCGTCGCGTGCGGCATCCGCGACGCCGGCACCACGACGATCAGCCGTGAACTCGGGTACGACGTCACGCCCGACGATCTGGTCGAGCTCATCACGCGGCACTTCGCCGACGAGGCGGCGGTCGCGGCATGAGCACCGCACCAGAGGGGCGCCGGATGCTGCGCCTCGAGGTTCGCAATGCCCAGACGCCGATCGAGCGCAAGCCCGAGTGGATCAAGACGCGAGCGAAGATGGGGCCCGAGTACCGGCAGCTGCAGAGCCTCGTCAAGAGCGAAGACCTGCACACCGTGTGCCAGGAAGCCGGGTGCCCGAACATCTACGAGTGCTGGGAGGATCGCGAAGCGACCTTCCTCATCGGCGGGTCGCAGTGCACGCGTCGATGCGACTTCTGCCAGATCGACACGGGCAAGCCCGCCGACTACGACGTCGATGAGCCGAGGCGGGTCGCGGAGTCGGTCGTGCGGATGCAGCTGCGGTACTCCACCGTCACCGGCGTCGCGCGCGACGATCTCCCCGACGAGGGAGCGTGGCTCTACGCCGAGACCATCCGTGAGATCCACCGGCAGTCGCCGGGCACGGGTGTCGAGATCCTTGTTCCCGACTTCTCAGGCAACCGGATGCATCTCGCCGAGGTCTTCTCGGCGCAGCCCGAGGTGTTCGCCCACAACGTCGAGACGGTGCCGCGCATCTTCAAGCGCATTCGGCCGGCGTTCCGATACGAGCGATCGCTCGACGTGATCTCGCAGGGCCGCGACGCCGGACTCATCACGAAGTCGAACCTGATCCTCGGCATGGGTGAGGAGCGCGGAGAGGTATCCCAGGCCCTCCAGGACCTGCACGACGCGGGCACCGACATCATCACGATCACGCAGTACCTGCGGCCGAGCCCTCGCCACCTGCCGGTCGCCCGCTGGGTGCGCCCAGAAGAGTTCATCGAACTCAAGGACGAAGCAGAGGCGATCGGCTTCCTCGGCGTGCTCGCCGGCCCGCTCGTGCGTTCGTCGTACCGTGCAGGTCGTCTGTGGGCGCAGTCCATGCACGCCAAGGGCAGGCCACTGCCCGACTCCCTCGCCCACCTCGCCGACGCGGCATTGGGGTTCGCGCAGGCCGTCGGCTGACGCATCCGCTCGCCGGTATCCTTGTGTGCATGGCACGCACCAAGGAGAAGTCGTCGGCGCCCAAAGAGCCGGGTCGCATGAAGCAGATGTGGCAGGTCTTCCAGATGACCCGCCGCTACGACTCGAACTCGCAGTGGCTCATGCTGCTCGGCTTCCTCGCCCCCGTGCTGGTCGGTCTCGGCCTTGCGCTGTGGCTCGGCGAGGGAAACGGCTTCACGATCGCGCTGTGGGTCGTCGCGGGTGTGCTCGCCGGCATCCTGCTCGCCCTCGTCATCCTCGGTCGTCGCGCCGAGCGAGCCGCCTACTCGCAGATCGAGGGGCAACCGGGTGCCGTCGGGGCCGTACTGCGCAGTGGCCTCCGCGGCGGCTGGGTGGGCAATGAGATGCCGGTCGCCGTGAACGGCAAGACCCAAGACGCGGTCTACCGCGCCGTCGGTCGAGGCGGCGTCGCGCTGATCAGCGAGGGCCCGGTCACGCGTACCCAGCGCATGCTCGACGATGAGAAGCGCAAGGTCGCGCGGGTGCTGCCGAACGTTCCGATCACGCTCATCGCCGTCGGCCACGACGAGGGCTCGATCGAGCTCCACCGCCTGCCCGCCACGCTTCGCAAGACGAAGCGCACGCTGACCAAGCCCGAGGTACTCGCGGTCTCGAACCGGCTGAACTCGCTGCAGACGCCACTGCCGATCCCCAAGGGGATCGATCCGATGAAGGCACGGCCGCAGCGCGGCAAGATGCGCTGAGCAGCCCGGCGATTCAGGCCCGGATCAGCACCGTGCCGTCAGGCCCGGATCAGCACCGTGCCGGCGACCTTGTCATGGAAGCCGCGCTGATCGGCGTCCCAGATCAGCGCAGGGATCACGACGACCAGCAGTGCCGTGCGCACGATCGGGCGCCAGAGACCGATCCACCCGCCCGACATCGGCACCACACGCAGGCCGGTGAGGCGGTGCCCGACGCTTCCGCCGATGGTCGGGATGAAGAGCACCTGCATGACCGCGAAGATCACGAGCGTGAGCCAGGAGTGCAGCACCGAGCTGTACGGCGCGAACAACAACGCGATGAGGGTGGCGGCGACCCAATCGATCACGAGCGCCGCAATGCGCCTGCCGACCCTGCCGATAGAGTTCGGGCCGGTCGCGGGCAGCCCGAGACGCTCCCCCGGCCACCGGTTCGGTTGACGTTCACCGGTACTGGAGGGTCGCGCGTCGGGCATCCATCGATTCTACCGAGCGGCGACCGCGTAACATGGCCGAAACATCTGCGTCACGGTCGGGAAACCACGACTCGGTAGCGTCGCCTTCGGCTGTGCACCCGTTCGGTCCCCCACCCCGCCCCCTTGGAGATTCCGTCACATGTTCAGTGATTCGTCTGAAGTGCTCAAGTTCATCAAGGAGACGGATGTCAAGTTCCTCGACATCCGCTTCACTGATCTCCCGGGTGTGCAGCAGCACTTCAACATCCCGGCTTCGACCGTCGACGAGGAGTTCTTCACGGTCGGCCAACTGTTCGACGGCTCGTCCATTCGCGGGTTCGCCTCGATCCACGAGTCGGACATGCAGCTGATCCCGGATGTCTCCACGGCCTATGTCGACCCGTTCCGTGCCGAGCGCACGCTCATCATGGTCTTCGACATCTTCAACCCGCGCAACGGCGAGGTCTACGGCAAGGACCCGCGACAGGTCGCGAAGAAGGCCGAGAAGTACCTCGCATCGACCGGCATCGCCGACACCGCGTTCTTCGCCCCCGAGGCGGAGTTCTACATCTTCGACGATGTTCGGTACGAGGTGAAGCAGAACGCGAGCTTCTACTCGGTCGACTCGAGCGAGGGTGCGTGGAACTCCGGCCGCGAGGAGGCGGGCGGCAACCTCGCCAACAAGACCGCGTTCAAGGGCGGCTACTTTCCGGTCTCCCCCGTCGACCAGCACGCCGACCTTCGCGATGACATCGTGCTGAAGCTCATCGACGCGGGCCTCGAGGTCGAGCGCAGCCACCACGAGGTGGGAACGGCCGGGCAGGGCGAGATCAACTACAAGTTCGACACGATGGTCCACGCCGCCGACGACATCCTGAAGTTCAAGTACCTCGTCAAGAACACCGCGGAGCAGTGGGGCAAGACCGCGACATTCATGCCGAAGCCGCTGTTCGGCGACAACGGCTCGGGTATGCACACCCACCAGTCCCTCTGGAGCGAGGGCAAGCCCCTGTTCTACGACGAGGCCGGCTACGGCGGGCTCTCGGACGTCGCCCGCTGGTACATCGGCGGTCTGCTCAAGCACGCTCCCGCTGTGCTCGCCTTCACGAACCCGAGCGTCAACTCGTTCCGGCGCCTCGTGCCCGGGTTCGAGGCTCCGGTGAACCTGGTCTACTCGGCCGGCAACCGCTCGGCGTGCATCCGCATCCCGATCACCGGCACGAACCCCAAGGCCAAGCGCATCGAGTTCCGGGTTCCGGATGGCGCGAGCAACCCGTACCTGGCGTTCGCCGCGCAGCTCATGGCGGGCCTCGACGGCATCAAGAACCGCATCGAACCGCACGAGCCCGTCGACAAGGACCTCTACGAGCTTCCGCCCGAGGAGGCCAAGGCCATCCCGCAGCTCCCCGCTTCGCTGGATGCCGCACTCGACGCGCTCGAGGCCGACCACGACTTCCTCCTCGACGGCGGCGTGTTCACCAAGGAGCTCATCGAGACCTGGATCGACTACAAGCGCGAGAAGGAACTGAAGCCCCTGGCGCAGCGTCCGCACCCGTTCGAGTTCGAGCTCTACTACGGCGTGTAGTCCCGAAGACTGAGAAGAGCCCGCTCCCCGTTTCGAAC
>DASSBT010000175.1:0-4267 GCA_035698465.1 Agromyces sp.
ATCTCGTCGGGCGTGGCGTCGCGCGAGACGCCGAGGACCTCGTAATGGTCGGCCACGGAGGGCTTGTCCTTTCGATCTGCCGGATGCCGGTCGGTACGACGGGCGGCGGGTTCAGCTCTCGCCGAGCGTGCGGGAGAGGTACCGGGCGACGGCGCGGACGGCCGCCATGCTGTTCGAGTAGTCCATGCGGGTGGGGCCCACGATGCCGAGGCGCGAGACATCGCGGCCCGGGATCTCGAATGCGCTCGACACGACCGAGGTCTCGCCGAGGCCGAACGAGGCGTTCTCACGGCCGATGCGAACGGTGACCGCGTGGTCGTCTGCCGACATCTCGCCGAAGAGCCGCAGCAGTACCACCTGCTCCTCGATCGCCTCGATCACCGCGAGGATCGACCCGGCGAAGTCTTGCTCGGTGCGCACCAGGTTCGCCGCGCCGGCGACGACGAGGCGATCTTGGCGTTGTACGCGCGCCTGCTCGGCGAGCGTGGCCGCGAGGGTGTGCAGCACGGCGGCGTGACGGCGGTCGGTTCGGGCCGCCTCGGCGGCGAGGGCCTCCGCGGCATCCGCCATCGTACGGCCGCCGGCGATGTCGTTCAGGCGCGCGCGCAGGCCCGACAGCACCTGCTCCTCAACGGGCTGTTCGAGCTCGGCGAGCCGCTGCTCCACCTGCCCTGAATCGGCGATGAGGATGCAGAGCACGCGATCGGGTGCCAACGAGACGAGCTCGACATGGCGCACACGGGCACTGCCGAAGCTCGGGTACTGCACGACCGCGAGCTGCTTGGTGAGCTGTGCGATGAGGCGAACGGTGCGTGCAAGCAACTCGTCGAGGTCGCTCGACTCGCCGAGGAACGTCTCGATGGCGTGGCGCTGCGCCTGAGTGAGCGGTCGGACGTCGGTGAGCTGGTCGACGAAGACGCGATACCCCTTATCGGTCGGAATGCGGCCCGAGGAGGTGTGCGGCGCCGCGATCAGCTCCTCTTCTTCGAGGAGTGCCATGTCATTGCGGATCGTCGCAGCAGACACGCCGAAGGCATGCCGCTCGACGATCGTCTTCGAGCCCACCGGCTCGCGGGACGCCACGTAATCCTGCACGATGGCTCGGAGCACGGCGAGACTGCGTTCGGAGACCATGACCCTCGCTCCCGCTCGTATTAGCACTCGATCTGACTGAGTGCCAATCCTAACGCGACATCCTGCGAACTCGGGCCGTTGCCCCCGCCGCCACGCGGCGATACCGTATGGGATACGCCGCGCATCACCCTGGCTGCGGTTCCCCCACCTGCAGCCCGCGGCATCCCCCTCTCGAGCCCGTGAAAGGCCTATGATGACCGACCCGAACGCCCATACTCCCGACCCGAACGTGCCTCCTGCCCAGCCGGCCGCCGCGGCTCCGCTCTCGCCCGAGCAGGACATCCAGTGGGGTTCGTTCGCCCACCTCGGCGGAGTCCTCGGCTTCCTGCCCTCGCTCATCATCTGGCTCGTCTTCAAAGACCGCGGGTCGTTCACGAACACCGAGGCCAAGGAGGCGCTGAACTTCCAGATCACCCTCGTCTTCGGCTACATCATCTCGGCGATCCTGGTGGTCGTCTTCATCGGCGCGCTGCTCATGTGGGCCGTCTGGATCCTCGGCGTGGTGTTCTCGATCATCGCGTTCCTCCAGGCCAAGGACGGCAAGCACTACCGCTACCCGTTCGCCATCCGACTCATCAAGTAGGCGGGCCGACCGCGCTTCGCCGATACCGTTCAGGCCGGCTCGAGTCGTTCGTTCGCCACAGGAGCGTCCTACCCCCACGGCGGGTCCGTCTGTGCCAGCATGGAGCGACCGAGTCTCGGCCGAAAGGACGAGCACGAACAAGGAGATCGCATGTCCGATACGCCCCCGCCTCCCCCACCGCCGCAGAGCCCGTACGAGCAGAGTCCTGCACTCAGCCCGAACGACGAGAAGCTCTGGGCCACGCTGGTCCACATCGGAGGCATCTTCTTCAGCTTCCTCCCGGCGCTCATCGGGTACCTGATCCTGAAGGACAAGGGCCCGTTCGTGCGCGCGCACACCGCAACGGCGCTGAACTTCCAGATCACGATGGCGATCGCATACGTGATCGGCTACATCCTGATCTTCATCGTCGTCGGCATCTTCGTGCTGATCGCGGTGTGGGTGGTCAACATCATCTTCAGCATCATGGCTGCGGTGAAGGCCAACCAGGGTCAGCCCTACACGTACCCGCTCTCGATCAAGTTCGTGAGCTGACCGGCGGGTCGTACAGCAGGCGCCGCACCACGGCGTCCGCGAGCAGCCGCCCTCGCCTGGTGAGCGTCAGCACACCGGCGCGGGCGGCTTTCGCGTCCACGAGGCCGTCGGCGATGAGGCCCGCCACCGCGTGACGCCCATCGGCGTGCAACGATGCGATGCCGATCCCCTCTCGGATGCGGGTGAGCAACAACACTCGTTCGGTCTCGCGCGCCGACTGGTCGAGCACCTCGCGCCCGACCGCGGGCGAGAGCCCGGCGCTCAGGCGGTCGGCATACGCAGACGGATGCTTCGCGTTCCACCAGCGAACCCCGCCCACGTGGCTGTGCGCGCCGGGGCCGACGCCCCACCAGTCGTCTCCACGCCAGTATCCGAGGTTGTGGCGGGAACGATGCGAGTCGCCAGTGGCCCAGTTGCTCACCTCGTACCATTCGAAGCCCGCGTTCGCGAACGTCTCATCGGCGAGCTCGTACATGTCAGCCTCGAGGTCGTCTGAAGGCTCGGCGAGTTCACCGCGGCGGATCTGACGGGCGAGCTTCGTGCCGTCCTCCACGATGAGCGCGTACGCGCTGAGGTGGTCGGGCCGTTCGCCGATCGCCGTCTCGACACTGCGGCGCCAGTCGTCGAGCGACTCCCCCGGCGTGCCGTAGATGAGGTCGAGGCTCACATCGAGGCCGGCCTCGCGCGCCCAGCGCACCACGAACGGGATGCGGGCCGGGTCGTGGGTTCGATCGAGCGCCGCGAGCACGTGCGGCACGGCCGACTGCATGCCGAAGGACACCCGCGTGAAGCCGCCGGCCGCGAGCTGCGCAAGGTCGTCGGGGCCGACAGAATCGGGATTCGCCTCCGTCGTGACCTCAGCGCCATCGGCGAGGCCGAACTCGGATCGCACCGCCGCGAGCATCCGCACCAGGTCGCCGGCCGGCAGCAGGGTCGGCGTCCCGCCGCCGAAGAACACGGTGTCGGCGGCACGGTGCGGCACGCCGGATGCCTCGAGCGCGTGCCGCGACATCCGGATCTCGGCGATCGCATGGTCGGCGTAGTCGACCTGACGGGCACCACGAAGCTCGCTCGCCGTGTAAGTGTTGAAGTCGCAGTACCCGCAGCGCACCCGGCAGAACGGTACATGCACGTACACGCCGAACGCCCGGTCGTGCGCACCGATCGCCGCGGATGCCGGCAACAGGCCGTCGAGCGGGGCCGGCTCACCGAGCGGGAGAGCGGATGCCACGCCTACACGCTGCTGGCGGGATGGAGCGCCCGGAGCTCGAGTCGGGTGAGCTCACGGCGCTTGCGGCGCCGGCGGGGTGCGAGCAGGCGACGGACGCCGCCGCCCGCGCTGAGGACCGACCGGATCGTGAGCCAGACAGTGTCGTCGTCGCGGTGCTCGAGGATGAACGACTCCTCACCGCTGTCGGGCCCCTCAGCGGTCGTGCCGTACGCGAAGCCGATGCGGCGAGGCTCATCGACGACGTACACGACGAGCACGGGCGTGGACTGGGTGCGCATGCGCCCCTTGCGGCGTAGCGTCGCGGTCATGCCCGGTGCGATGTAGGGGGTACCGTCGGGGCCGAAGCGGTCTTCGGTGCGGTGGCCCGGCTGTTCGGCGAGCGGCGCGCCGCCTGCGTCGTAGACGATGCCCGGGTACTGCGCCCCTGTGCCGGCCGAGACCTCGGCGATCTCGAAGCCGGCGCCCTTCTGGATGCCCCAGGTCATGAGCGCCTCGGCGGCGCGGTCGAACCGCTCGGCTCCGCTGCCGAGCCGCACCGCGTCCTCGGCGGGGCGGTACCCGGCAGGCGGGTACCGCAGCAGGTCGGGAGCGAGCGTCGCCGCGATCGCCCCGTACGTGACCGATTGGTCGGTGAATGTGCTTCGGCGGGTCATCCGTCGCCCCTTACTTCTTGGCGTCCTTCTTCTCGGTGTCGCCCGAGAGCGCGGCGATGAACGCCTCTTGGGGCACCTCGACGCGGCCGACCATCTTCATGCGCTTCTTGCCCTCCTTCTGCTTCTCGAGCA
>DASSBT010000176.1:0-10617 GCA_035698465.1 Agromyces sp.
GAGGTGCGTGTGGTTGTCGTACACGCCGACGGCCAGCGGTTCGGGCAGGGGCGGGTATGCCGTCATATGGCGGGACCGCCGGTCGAGTGGCGCGTGGTCACTCCGCGACCGCCGCGACCTCGATACGTGGGAACAGCGCCTCCAGGGGTGCGACGCGGGTGCCGACCACCCACTCGTTCGCCCGGTCGATGCGCTGCTCCTGCACCGTTCCGGGCGCGCCGAGCGCGGTCCAGAGCTTGGCGGTGGCCTTGGGCAGCACCGGCGAGAGCAGCACCGCGAGCGTGCCGAGGCCGTGGTACGCGGTCGCGAGTACCGTCTCGAGGCGGGCGCGCTGGTGCGGGTCCTTCGCGAGCGTCCACGGCTCCTCGACGGTGAGGTACCCGTTCAGCGCGTCGACGAGTTCCCAGGTGGCTTCGATCGAATCGTGGATCGCGAGCCGCTCGATGGCCGACCACGCGGCATCCGTCGCCCGCTGCTCGATCGCGACGATCTCGTCATCGGCGGCCGACCTCTCGCCTGCGGTCGGCACCTCGCCGTCGCAGTACCGCGTGATCATCGCGATCACGCGCGAGGCGAGGTTGCCGAAGCCGTTCGCGAGTTCGGCCTGGTAGCGGGCGGCCAGGTCTTCCCACGAGAACGAGCCGTCCTGGCCGAAGTGGATGGCGCTCATGAAGTAGAACCGGAACGCGTCGGAGCCGAACGTCTCGGTGATCTGCTCGGGCGCGATGCCGGTGAGCTTCGACTTCGACATCTTCTCGCCACCGACGAGGAGCCAGCCGTGCGCGAAGACGCCCTTCGGCACCTCGAGGCCCGCCGCCATCAGCATGGCCGGCCAGATCACCGCGTGGAAGCGCAGGATGTCCTTGCCGATGATGTGCTGGGCCGGCCAGCGGCGGGCGAACTCCTCGTCGTCCTGCCCGTAGCCGACCGCGGTGACGTAGTTGAGCAGCGCATCGAACCACACGTAGACGACGTGCGATTCGTCCCACGGGACCTTCACGCCCCAGTCGAACGTCGAGCGCGAGATCGAGAGGTCGTCGAGGCCGCCCTTCACGAACGAGGCGGCCTCGTTGCGCGCCGACTCGGGCTGCACGAAGTCGGGCCGCTCGTCGTAGAGGGCGAGCAGCTTGTCGGCGAACGCCGACATGCGGAAGAAGTAGTTCTTCTCGTGCAGCAGCTCGACGGGCTTCGAGTGGATGGCGCAGACGAGCTGGCCCTCGTACTCGCCGGTGCCCGGTACGAGCTCGGACTGCTGCTTGTACTCCTCGCAGCCCACGCAGTAGTACCCCTCGTACTCGCCGGTGTAGATGTGGCCGTCGTCGTAGAGCTTCTGCAGGAACTTCTGCACGTTGCGCTCGTGGCGCTCGTCGGTCGTGCGGATGAAGTCGTCGTTCGCCACGTCGATCGTCTCGAGCAGCGGCTCCCACGCCTCGGCGACGAGCGTGTCGGCCCATTCCTGCGGCGTCACGCCGTTCGCCAGCGCGGTGCGCAGGATCTTCTGGCCGTGCTCGTCGGTGCCCGTGAGCATCCAGGTGTCTTCGCCCGCCTGGCGGTACCAGCGCGCGAGCACGTCGGTGGCGACCTCGGTATACGCGTGCCCGATGTGGGGCACGTCGTTCACGTAGAAAATGGGCGTGGTGAGATAGAACGAGGAGGCGTCGGCCATACGTGCAATCCTATGGGCGCGCGGATGCCGCTGCCGCCGTGTGGCCGGCCCGCCGGTCGAGTAGCGAGCGCCAGCGAGCGTATCGAGACCCCACACCCGCCGGGTCAGCTCCCCCGCGCCTGCTCCTCGCGCTCCTCGCGCTCCTCGCGATGCCGCCGGCGCACGCTGCCGTCGCCGATGGCGGGCGGCACCGCCTCCTCCACATCGACGTGGTCGTGCGGCGTCGGCACGCCGAGGGTGACGTCCTGCTCCTTGATCTCGGGTTCCTTCACGCGCTGGTTCGGGTAATCGACCACGCGCAGGCCGAGCACGATCTTGCCCGGCGCCTCGCGGCGATCGAGTGCCCGGTACGCGTCGCCCACCGAATCCAGCGAGAAGACGTCGGCGATCGGCAGTCGGATGCGACGCGCAGAGACGAGCGCGGCGACCCGGCCGAGGGCGACGACGTCGCCCGGGTCGAGCTTCGCGACCCCGTGCGCATCGACCGCTTCCCAGTCGAGCACCGTGAGGATGCGCGACTGAGGCACGCCGAGCGCGAGGGCCTCGGGAACCTCGCCGCCCAGGAAGTCGAGGAAGGCGGTGACCGGATGCGACGAGAGGAGGCGCACCCGATCGGCGAGCCCGGGCCCGTACGACGTGGGAAGCACGCCGAACTGGCGCAGGAAGTCGAAGCGCGCCTCAGCGCTGGTGCCGATGACGGTCGCACCGCGCATGCGCGCGAACTGTGCGGCGAGGCATCCCACCCCGCCCGCCGCCGCGGTGATCACGATCACGTCGTTCGGTCCCAGGGCGAGCCCCTCGACCGCCGTCCACGCCATCGTGCCGGCGGTGTGCAACGACCCGGCGACCTCCCACGAGAGGGCGGGCGGGCGGATCAACAGGTTCTCCTCGGGCACCACGACGTGGGTCGCCTGTGCTCCACGTTCGACGAAGCCGAAGACCTCGTCGCCGCGCGAAAGCCGGCTCACCCCGTCGCCGGTGGCGATGACGACACCGGCGAGATCGTGGCCCTGCTCGGCCGGGAACTCCACCGGCCATCGCTCGGGATGTTCGCCACGTCGCATGGCGCTCTCGACCGGGTTCAGACCCGTCGCGAACACCTCGACGAGCACCTCGCCCTCGCCGGGCTCGGGCGTGGGGATCTCGACGACCTCGAGCACCTCGGGCCCGCCGAAACTGGAGTACCGGACTGCATGCGCCATGTGGCACCTCCACCGTTGAGCGGTACTGCACCGTTATGCGGTACTGCCATTGTCCCCCACCCGGGGCCGAAGCGACAGGGTGACGGGTGGCGCGACTGCGCTATCGGCTGCCCCGGGCTTCCAGCGCCGCCTCATACAGGTCGCGCTTGCCGAGCCTGCGCTATCGGCTGCGCCGGGCTTCCAGCGCCGCCTCGTACAGGTCGCGCTTGCCGAGGCTGCGCTATCGGCTGCGCCGGGCTTCCAGTGCCGCCTCGTACAGGTCGCGCTTGCCGAGGCCCGTCTCGGCGGCCACGAGCGCGGCCGCATCCTTCAAGCGGGTTCCGGATGCCGCGAGCTCGAGTACCCGGTCGAGGGCGGTCGCGGCATCCGCCCGCTCCTCGGCTGCGCCGCCGACCACGATGCAGATCTCGCCGCGCACTCCCCCGGCCGCCCACGTCGCGAGCTCGGCGAGCCCGCCCCGGCGCACCTCCTCGTGCAGCTTCGTGAGCTCCCGGCACACCGCGGCCGGGCGGTCGGGACCGAACGCCGCGGCGAGCGCCTCGAGGCTCGCGGCGAGGCGCGACGGACCTTCGAAGAACACCAGCGTGCGGCGATCGCCGGCCAACTCGGCGAGCCGGCGGGCGCGCTCCCCGGGCTTCCTCGGCAGGAAGCCCTCGAACGCGAACCGGTCGGTCGGCAGGCCGGATACGGCGAGCGCGGTGACGACCGCCGACGGCCCGGGAATCACGGTCACCGGCACACCCGCCGCGGCGGCGGCCTGCACGAGGGGGAAGCCGGGGTCCGAGACCGTCGGCATGCCGGCGTCGCTCAGCACGAGGAGGTCGACTTCGCGTGCGAGTTCGACGAGCTCGGCCGCCTTCTGCCGCTCGTTGTGCTCGTGCAGGGCGATGAGCCGGGGGCGGTTCGCGATACCGAGTCCGCCCAACAGGCGCTGCGTCACCCGGGTGTCCTCCGACGCCACGACCGTCGCATGCTCGAGCGCCTCGCGGAGCCTCGCCGACGCATCGCCGAGGTTGCCGATGGGAGTGGCCGCGAGGATGATCATGCACCCAGTGTCTCCCACGCGCGGATCCCACCGGTCGAGCAGCGCCCGAAGGCCCGATTACGCTGGGCGCATGGGTGCGGTTGCCGACGAGCGCGAACAGGTCGACGCCCACGATGAACCCCCCGCCCTGAACGAGCCGCGCGGCTCACGCCTCGACGAGTGGTGGCAGCGCCTGCTCTCGACTCCGCGTCGGCGGGCGCTCTGGTACTGGGGCGGTCCGATTCTCGTCACGCTGCTCGCGGGCGTGCTGCGATTCTGGAACCTCGGGCATCCCCAGGCGGTCATCTTCGACGAGACGTACTACGTGAAGGACGCGTGGACGCTGCTCCAGAACGGCTACGAGTCGAGCTGGCCCGAAGACGCCGACGAGGACTTCGCGCGCGGCGACACCGGTATCTTCCTCGACGAGCCTGCCTACGTGGTGCATCCGCCGCTCGGCAAGTGGCTGATCGCGCTCGGCATGGCCGCCTTCGGTGCGGGCGACGCGTTCTGGTGGCGTGCGTCGACGGCGCTGGCCGGTACGGTCGCGGTGTTCATCCTCGCGCTCATCGCACGGCGACTCTGGCCCTCGACGATCGTGGCGGTCATCGCCGCGCTGCTCCTCGCCGTCGACGGCAACGCGATCGTGATGTCGCGGGTGGCGCTGCTCGACAACTGGCTCATGTTCTTCGCGCTGCTCGGGTTCTGGTTCGTACTGCTCGACCGGTCGCAGGCGACCCGCGTGCTCCAGCAGCGGCTCGGCGAGGCGCGCGCGGCCGGGCACGACCCGCACTACGGGCCCGCGATCTGGGCGCGCCCCTGGGTCATCGCAGCCGGCGCCGCGTTCGGCGCCGCCTGCGCCGTGAAGTGGTCGGGCATCTGGTTCATCGCGGCGTTCGGCCTCTACCTGGTGGTGGTCGACGCACTCGCACGCCGGAGGGCCGGCGTGCCGTTCTGGCTCACGGGCGCACTGCTGAAGCAGGCGCCGGTCACCTTCGTGCTGTTCGTGCCCGTCGCGGTGGCGGTGTACGTCGCGTCGTGGACGGGCTGGCTCGCCACCGCCGGCGGATACTTCCGGCACTGGGCCGACGACGCCGCCAATCAGGCCACAGGCTGGCTCGCATGGGTGCCGCACACACTGCAGAGCCTTTGGCACTACCACCGATCGGCGTACACCTACCACGTCGGGGTGCACGGCGATCATCCGTCGGAAGCCAACCCCTTGACCTGGCTCATCATGTTCAAGCCCACGAACATGTACTTCGCGTCAACCGACGACGGTTCGGGCGGATGCGGCGCCGACACGTGCTGGGAATCGATCATCGGCATCGGCAACCCGTTGATCTGGTGGGCGGCGGCCGCGGCATCCGTGTACCTCGTCTACCGTCTCGTACGCTACCGCGAGTGGCAGGTGGGGGCGATCCTGCTGGGCCTGGCCGCCGGCTACCTGCCGTGGCTCATGTACCTCGACCGCACGGTGTTCCAGTTCTACTCGATCGTCTTCCAGCCCTTCACGATGCTCGCGCTCACCGCGGTCATCGCCCTCATCCTCGGCCGCCGCGACGACGCGCGATGGCGACGCCTGCGCGGCATCGCGACGGTCGGGATCTTCCTCGCCTTCGTGATCCTCGTGAGCGCGTTCTACTACCCCATCTGGACGGCCGTGCCGGTCACTCCCGAGTTCCGGCAGCTGCACTTCTGGGCGCCGAGCTGGACGATGTGAAGCGCGCGTCCTGCGGCGCGTCCAGTCGTTCCGGCGTCATCGACTAGCGTTGGACGATGCGTGAACGGATGCCGGGACTGCGTGAGCGGATGCCCGGACTGGTCGTCGCGGCATCCGCAGCACTCGTCTCGTGGCTCGTGCACCTTGCCGTTCCCGCAGTGCCGATCCTCACCGCCGCCGTCGCGCTCGGCATCGTCGTGGGCCAGGTGCCCGCGTTGCAGCCCGCGCTCGGCGGCAGCCTCGCGCCCGGATTGCGTGTGGCCGCGAGGACGCTGCTCCGCGTCGGCATCGTGCTGCTGGGGCTGAAGCTCAGCCTCGTCGACATCGCCGGCCTCGGCTGGCTCACCATCGCGACCACCGTCGCGGTCGTGGTGCTGACCTTCGTCGGAACGATCGGGCTCGGGCGCGCGCTCGGCCTTCCCGGCCATCAGCCCGTGCTCGTGGCGAGCGGATTCGCGATCTGCGGCGCCTCCGCGATCGGCGCGATGGCGTCGACGGTGCGCGCCCGCGACGAGGAGCAGGCGGTGCCGATCGCGCTCGTCACGCTGTGCGGCACGCTCGCGATCGCGGTGCTGCCCGCGCTGTGGCATCCGCTCGGCCTCTCGACGACGGGATTCGGGCACTGGGTGGGCGCCGGCGTGCACGACGTCGGGCAGGTCGTCGCGACGGCGCAGCTCGCCGGCACCGCGGCGCTCGCGGTGGCGGTCGTGGTGAAGCTGACCCGCGTGCTCATGCTCGCACCGATGGTGGCCATCACGGCCGCGGTCGAACGGCGCAGGGCGATCGAGCCCGCCGGCAGGCGCCCGGCGATCGTGCCCTTGTTCGTCGCCGGGTTCCTGGCGGCGACACTGCTCAACACGTTCGTGCCGCTGCCCGAGTGGATCCTGACCGGTGCCGACGTCGTGCAGACCGCGCTGCTCGCGACCGCACTGTTCGCGCTCGGCGCGTCGATCCGGTTCGCCGAGCTCATCACGACCGGGTGGCGGGCGCTCGTCGTGGGCCTGACCTCGTGGGCGCTCGTGGCGGCGCTCGCGTACGGGGCGGTACTGCTGGGCTGAGGTTCGGGCGGTGCTGCCGCGAGTCCTGCCTACGCGGCGTCGAGCTCGACCGCCCGCACATGCAACGCGTGCCGGTCGATCTTGCCCACCTTGTTCCTCGGCAGGTCCGTCACGAAGGTCCAGCGATCGGGCACCTTGTACGCGGCGAGGCGCTCGGCGGCGAACGCCTTCAGGTCGTCCTCCGTCGGTGGCGCGGCCAGCCCGTGCTTCAGTTCGACGAACGCGTGCACGAGCGAGCCGAGCCGCGCGTCGGGCGTGCCGACGACGCCGCTGAGCTCGACACCAGGATGCGCGTCCAGCACGTCTTCGACCTCGCCTGGTGCGATGTTCGACCCGCCCTTGATGATGATCTCCTTGATCCGCCCCTGGAAGAAGAGGGAGCCGTCGCCGTCGCGGCGACCGAGGTCGCCGGTGCGCAACCAGCCATCGGCGAACGTCGCCGCGGTGTGCTCGGGGTCTTCCCAGTAGCCGGTCATCACCGAGTCACCGCGGATCCAGATCTCGCCGGTCCGGCCGGCCGCGACATCTTCGCCGGTGGGATGCTCGCCTGCCGTGACGATGCGCACCTCCACACCGTCGCGCGGCACGCCGATCGAACCGCGCGTGATCACGCCGACCGGCGGGTTCATGGTGGCCCCCTCGCACTCGGTCAGCCCGTAGAGCTGGTTCAACTGCAGGTCGGCGACCCTCGAGAACTCCGTGTACAGGTCGGGCGAGATCTGGTCACCGCCGCACTCGACCTCGCGGAGGCATCCGAAATCGACGTCCTTCGCACGAGGATCGACGACCGCGTCGAGCAACTGGGCCGGCAGCAGGATGGTGCGTGTCGGGCGTTGCGCCTCGAGGGCATCGAGGAACAGGTCGGGATCGCTCTCGGCGAGGATGACGACCGTGCCCCCGGCGAGCAGCGTCGGAAAGGCGACGCCGACCGCGGCGCCCGCGTGGCAGATGGCGGTGGCCGCGAGCGAGACGTCGGCGGAGGTCAACTGCTGGGTCACCACGCGACCCGACGCCGACGCGAGGATCGAGCGATGCGTGTGCGTGACGCCCTTCGGCTTGCCCGTGCTGCCCGACGTGTAGAGGATCATGGCAGCGTCGTCGTCGACGACCGACGGCCAACCGACCGGTTCGGTGGCGACCCTGACGACCTCGGCCCACGGATGCTCCGCGCCGTCGGGGACATCGCCGTACACGTAGACGCCGGCGAGGCTCGGTGCCGCCTCCTGCACGTCCTGCACCACCGGCAGCAACGCCCCGTCGACGATGAGCAGCTTCGCCGCGCAGTGGTCGACGGCGAAGACGACCTCGTCGGTCTGGAATCGGTGGTTGAGCGGCACTGCGATCGCGCCGATGCGGAAGCAGGCGAGATAGAGCTCGACGAACTCGGAGCGGTTGCGCATGAAGATCGCCACGCGATCACCGTGAGCCACTCCCAGCGAGAGCAAGCCGCGCGCCGAACGTTCGACCGCGTCGGCGAGCGCGCGGTACGAGGTGGGCGTTCCGTTGAAGATGAGGGCGGGCTTCTCGGGTGTTGCGGTGAGCGCGTCCTGCAGCAGGAGGTTCAGCGACATACGCGCAATGTAGCAGCCGCCTGCCCGTGCGCCGGGTCCCCGCGTCAGACCGTGAGCACCAGCTTGCCGCGAACTGCGCCGGCCTCGAACTGCCGGATCGCCTCCGCGGCATCCGCGAGGTCGTACGTGCGATCGACCACGGGGGTCACCTCGCCGGCCTCGATGAGGCGGGTCAGTTCGGCGAGGTCGTCGCCGTTGCGGCGGGCTGCCAGCGGGCGCAGTCGCTGCGACACGAACGGGTTCATCATGGAGGCGCGGATGATACGGCCGATCGGCCCGAACACCCTTCCGCCGGTTCCCGACGAGAGCACCAGCACGCCATGCTTCGTGAGCGAGCGGCGCAGCCTGCCGAGGGGATGGTCGGCGACCATGTCGAAGATCACGTCGTAGCGGCCCGCCCGGTCGGTGAAGTCCTCGCGGGTGTGGTCGACCACGTGGTCGGCGCCGATCGCCCGCACGTTCTCGGCCTTGGCGCCGCGACAGACGCCGGTCACCTCTGCGCCCATCGCCGCGGCGAGTTGCACCGCGAATCCGCCGACGCCGCCGGACGCACCATTGACGAGCACGTGCTGGCCCGGGCCGACATCGGTGAGGCGCCAGCCCTGCAGCGCAGTCGTTCCCGACACCGGAACGGCGGCCGCGTGAATCGCGTCGACATTCGCCGGCCGACGAGCCACGAACCCCTCAGCGACGGCCACCAGTTCGGCGTAGCCGCCCTGGTCGGACTCGGCATAGACGGGGTCGCCGACGTGGAACCTCGTCACGGCCGAGCCCACGGCTTCGACCAGGCCCGCGACATCCCGGCCGATGATCGGCCGTTTCGGATGCCGCAGGCCGAACGCGAGGCGCACGGCGCTCGGCTCGCCCCGCATGAGCAGCGCATCGCCCGCGCTCACCGCGACGGCCTGCACCCGGATCAGCACGTCGTCGTCGGAGACGGTCGGCGCATCGACCTCGGCGAGCTCGAGCACCTCGGGCCCGCCGTACCGGCGCTGCACGATCGCCCTCATGACGCCGCCCCGGTCGGCTCGTGCGACTCGTGCGTCGTGTGCGCTGCAGGCGTCATCGCCACCACGACGTTGCCCGCCTTGTGTCCGGTGTCGACACGGCGGTGCGCCTCGACGATCTCGTCGAACGGCACCACCCGGTCGATGACCGGCACGATCGCACCCGTCTCGGCCAACTCCCCGATCAGCACCAGGTCGGCCGACTTCGCCGCGTTGCTGCGAAGTCCGGTGAACAGGATGCCGGCGCGCCTCCCGGTATCCGACGACCTGGCATGCCGTGCCCGGAGCAGCACCGGAAGCGTGGGCACCGTCGAGAGGTAGATGCCGTCGCGCGTGAGCGCCGGCCGGCACTCGCGGATGGCGCGCTTGCCGACGGCGTCGAAGATCACGTCGTACCGGCCGACGGCGGCGAAGTCCTCGTGGGTGTAGTCGATCACCCGGTGGGCGCCCAGGGAGCGAACGAGGTCGACGTGTTCGGTGCTGCACACTCCGGTGACGCTGGCGCCGAGGTGCGTCGCGAACTGCACCGCAGCGGAGCCGACGGTGCCCGATGCCCCGTTCACGAGCACCGTCTGGCCCGGGCGCACCCTGGCGCCGTCGCGCAGGAACGGGATCGCCGTGAAGAACCCGTCGAGCAGCGAAACCGCGCCCGCCGCGTCGAGGCCGTCGGGGATGCGTGCGATCACGCCGTCCTCGGCGATCCGCACGAATTCGGCGTGCGCACCCGGCGAAGGTGCGAGCGTGCCGTACACCCGGTCGCCGGGCGCGAACCGCGAAACGGCCGGGCCGACCCGTTCGACCATGCCGGCGAAGTCGTACCCGAGCACCCGATGCCGGGGCCGGGTGAGGCCGAAGAAGAGTCGCGAGAACGCAGGCCGGCCGGTGCGGTTCGTGCCGTCGGTCGAGCCGACGGTGCTCGTCTCCACGCGCACGAGCAGGTCGCGTGCAGCGATCGTGGGCTCGTCGATGTCTCGCAACTGCACCACCTCAGGCCCGCCGTACCGCTCCACCACTGCTGCCCTCACGATGCCGTCTCCTCTGTCTTTGCCGCGGGGTACTGGAACACGTCGTCGAGCGGCACCCCGAACACCCGCGCGATCTGGAAGGCCACCTCGAGCGAGGGCGAATAGCGCCCCTGCTCGATCGCGATGACGGTCTGGCGTGTCACGCCCAAACGCTCGGCGAGTTCGGCCTGGGTCATCTCGTCGTGCCGAAAGCGAAGCGCACGGATGTCGTTGGTGACCCTCGTCGGCTTCACCACGTCGGCACGCCCTTGCGGTAGGCGACCAGCTTCGTGACGCTTGAGAGGATCGCCGAGAGCACGAAGCAGACATAGATCACGTTGGCGATCCAGAAGTAGCCGCCC
>DASSBT010000177.1:0-7213 GCA_035698465.1 Agromyces sp.
TCATCGCCGGTGACGTCGTCATCGTCACACAACGGATGCCGCATCCGGCCTCCACTAGAGTGAGCGGGTAGCGCCCCCACGGCGTGTGGCGCATCCCACCGCACATCAGAGCGCCGTGCGCGCGCCCAGCCCCGAAGGAACGTTCGTGTCAAAGCCGGTCGTGCTGATCGCCGAAGAACTCTCGCCCGCCACCGTCGACGCCCTCGGGCCCGACTTCGAGGTCCGCAACGTCGACGGCACCGACCGGGCGGCCCTGCTCTCGGCCCTGACCGAGGCGAACGCGATCCTCGTACGCTCGGCCACCAAGGTCGACGCCGAGGCGATCGCCGCGGCGCCCCGCCTGAAGGTCATCGCGCGTGCAGGAGTCGGCCTCGACAACGTCGATATCAAGGCCGCGACCACAGCCGGCGTCATGGTGGTGAACGCACCGACCTCGAACATCATCTCGGCCGCAGAGCTCACCGTCGGTCACATCCTCAGCCTGGCCCGGCACATCCCGGCAGCGCACGCGGCGCTCGCGCAGGGCGAGTGGAAGCGTTCGCACTACACGGGCGTCGAGCTCTACGAGAAGACCATCGGCATCATCGGGCTCGGCCGCATCGGCGCGCTGATCGCCGCCCGCCTGCAGGCATTCGGCACTGAGGTGATCGCGTACGACCCCTACATCACCGCCGCGCGCGCCCAGCAACTCGGCGTGCAGACGGTCAGCCTCGACGAACTGCTCGAGCGCAGCGACTTCATCACGATCCACATGCCGAAGACGCCCGAGACCACGGGCATGATCGCCGCAGAGCAGTTCGCCCGCATGAAGCCGACGGCGTTCCTGGTGAACGTCGCTCGCGGCGGGCTCATCGACGAAGACGCGCTCCACGACGCGCTCGCCGCGGGCCGCATCGCCGGCGCAGGCCTCGACGTGTTCGTGTCTGAGCCGCCGAGCGAGTCGCCGTTGCTCTCGTTGCCCAACGTCATCGTCACCCCGCACCTCGGGGCGTCGACCGACGAGGCACAGGAGAAGGCGGGTGTGTCGGTGGCGAAGTCGGTGCGACTCGCGCTCGCAGGCGAGCTCGTCCCCGACGCGGTCAATGTCGCCGGCGGCGTCATCGATCCCTACGTGCGCCCCGGCATCCCGCTCGTCGAGAAGCTCGGCCAGCTCTTCGCCGGACTCGCGGATGCCGCGATCACGAGTGTCGACGTCGAGGTTCGCGGTGAGCTCGTCGATTTCGATGTCAGCGTCTACAAGCTGGCTGCCCTCAAGGGCATCTTCACCAACATCGTGAGTGAGACGGTGTCGTACGTGAACGCGCCGTTGCTCGCCGAGCAGCGCGGGATCGCGGTCCGACTCATCACCGATGCTGATTCGCCCGAGTACCGCAATGCGATCACGATCGCCGGTGCACTCGCCGACGGGCGACAGCTCTCAGTCTCGGGCACGCTCACCGGCCCGAAGCAGATCGAGAAGCTGGTCGGCATCAACGGCTACGAGATCGAGGTTCCGATCGCGACCACGCACATCGTGATGGAGTACACCGACCGTCCGGGGATCGTCGCGATCTTCGGTCGGGAGTTCGGCGACGCCGGCATCAACATCGCGGGCCTGCAGATCGCACGACGCGAGGCCGGCGGCGGGGCGCTCAGCGTGCTGACGGTCGACTCGCCGGTGCCCGCAGAGGTGCTCGAGCGGGTGCGCGAGGCGATCGACGCCGCCGTGCTCGTCGAGATCGACATCACGGAGTAACGATCACGGTGAGGCTCACCCAGCGGCGGCGGGGGAGTCGCGGGGCGCGTGTGCGGGCGATTCCGCCGCGAGCCGCTCGAGCAGCGTGACGAGCGCGTCCATCTCGGCGGCGGTCGGCGCGTCGACGCCGAACTGCTCATCCTCGCCGTGCAGCACAGACGCGTAGTAGAGCCCGTCGCCGACGAGCATGATCGCGAGTGCGACCGTCGGATCGGAGACGTGCCTGCCGACCGCCTCGAGCCAACGGCGGCGCACCGTGCGAATGGCCTGTTCGGCATCGGCGTTCCCGCCCTGCGCGAGACGCGCGGTCGCGACGACGGCGCGGTCGAGCGGATGCTGCACCGCCACCGATGATCGCACGAAGTAGGAGATGGCCTGGTCGCCGGCACGATCGATGGCTTCGATGTCGTCGTCGGTGAGGGTCTCGAGGCGTGCGATCAGGCCGGCCACGAGCGCGTCCTTCGACGCGAAGTGGTAGAGCAGTCCGCCCTTCGAGACTCCGGCGGCCTTCGCGGTGGCCTCGAGCGTCGCCGCGCGTTCGCCGTCGTGCACGAGGATGCGCTCGAATGCGTCGAGGACGGCGTCGCGCGCGGTCGGGGGACGGCTCATGTGCTCGATGGTAGCGAGCGGCATCCGTTCATGCCCTGATACTATACCGACCGGACGGTACAGTAATGGATCACGAGATGACGAGCGCACCAGCGCAGGCAACGCCGACGATCACGCCATCGACGCGCGTGCAGACGACGTCGTCATCGAGGGCGCCCCGGCGTGCCTGGGTGGCGCTCGGCGTGCTCATGCTGCCGGTGCTGCTCGTGTCGGTCGACAACACCGTGCTGAGCTTCGCGCTGCCGGCGATCTCGACCGACCTCGCGCCGACCGCTGCGCAGCAGCTCTGGATCATCGACGCGTACCCGCTCGTGCTCGCAGGTCTGCTCGTCGCGATGGGCAGCGCGGGCGACCGGTTCGGGCGCAGGAGGCTGCTCCTCATCGGCTCGATGGGCTTCGCGTTGCTCTCGATCGCGGCCGCGTTCGCACCGACCGCCGAGGCGCTCATCGCCGCACGCGCCGCCCTCGGATTCTTCGGCGCGATGCTCATGCCGTCGACGCTCTCGCTGCTGCGCACGGTGTTCACCGACCGCGAGCAGCGCCGCGTGGCCATCGCGATCTGGGCCACGGGCTTCGCCGCGGGCAGCGCACTTGGGCCGCTCGTCGGCGGGCTGCTGCTCGAGCACTTCGCCTGGGGCTCGGTGTTCCTGCTCGCCGTCCCCGTGCTGGTGCCGCTCGTGGTGCTCGTGCCGCTGTTGATCCCCGAGAGCCGTGACCCCGCTCCCGGACGCATCGACCTGCTGAGCACGGTGTTGTCGCTGGCGGCGATGGGGCCGATCGTCTTCGGCATCAAGTCCATCGCGACCGATGGCGTCGATGTCGCGGGAGTGGCGGCGCTCGTCGTCGGCCTCGCCTGCGCTGCGTGGTTCGTGCGTAGACAGCTCTCGACCGTCTCGCCGATGCTCGACGTGCGGCTCTTCGGCCAGGGGTCGTTCGGCGGCGCCGTGCTCGTGAACCTGTTCAGCGTCATCGCGCTGGTCGGATTCCTCTACTTCGTGTCACAGCACCTGCAGCTCATCGCGGGGCTCAGCCCGGTCGCCGCAGGGTTCGCGCTGCTTCCTGGGCTCGTCGCGATGATCATCGCGGGACTCGCGGTGGTGCCGATCGCGCGCCGGGTGCGACCGCGCGTGCTCGTGCCGATCGCGCTCCTCCTCTCTGCAGCGGGTTACCTGGTCATCGCCCTCTCGACGAGTGCGGGCTCGATCGCACCGATCATCATCGCGTTCGTGCTGCTCGGCGTGGGCATCGGCGCCGCCGAGACGGTCTCGAACGAGCTCATCCTCTCGAGCGCAACGCCGGCGAAGGTCGGCGCCGCCTCAGCCGTATCCGAGACCGGGTACGAGCTCGGGGCAGTGCTCGGCACCGCGCTGCTCGGCAGCATCATCGCCGCGCACTTCCGCGCGGTGATCGACCTGCCGGCGGGCCTCACGGCCAGTCAGGCGGATGCCGCGCGCGAAACGCTCGCGGGCGCCGTCGTCGTGGCCGAGTCGTTGCCCGATCCGCTCGGGGCCGAGCTCGCGGCATCCGCTGCCCAGGCCTTCGACGGCGGAGTCATGGTGACCTCGCTCATCGGCGTGGCGCTCATGGTGGCCGCGGCGCTCGTCGCGGCGGTCGCGCTCAGGAACCCGACGGCCGCTCGCGCGGAGTGATGAAGACCGGCGCCGCGTTCCGACGAAGCGGCTGCCACTGCCGCATCCGGCGCCCGGCCGAGTAGGATGTGCCCGACTCGGCGCATGGAGGCAACGATGGGCCTGCTGGACAACGAAGTTCCGTCTGCGTCGCGGACGATGTCGCGGCGATCGATGCTGCGGAGATCCGCCGATATGGCTGCCATCGCGGTCGCCGGCACGGCGATAGCGGGATGCACCGCCGAGAATCTGGCGGGCCAGAGCCCGACAGCAAGCGCCGGCCCGACGGATGCAGCGTCGCCGAGCACGTCCGACGCCCTCTTCGCCGAGCTCGACGCCAAGATCCATGCGGCGATGGAGGAGTTCGCGGTTCCCGGCGTCGCCGTGGCGGTACTGCACGACGGGAACGAGTACGTGCGGGGCTACGGGATCACCAGCGTCGACGCACCGGTGCCGGTGGACGAGCACTCGTTGTTCCGCATCGGTTCGACGACCAAGACGTTCACGGGGACCGCGATCATGCGCCTGGTCGATGCGGGCAAGGTGGACCTCGACCAGACCGTGCGCACCTACGTGCCGGAGTTCACCGTCGCCGACCACGACGTGGCGGCGAAAGTGACCGTGCGGCAGCTGCTGAACCACACTGCCGGCTGGTTCGGTGACGACCTCGAGGACTTCGGTCGGGGCGAGGACGCGATCGAGTGCTACGTGGCGAGCATGGCCGACCTTCCGCAGCTGACGCCGCTCGGATCCACGTTCTTCTATAACAACGCCGCAGTCGTGCTCGCCGGCCGCGTGGTGGCCAAGGTGCACGGAACGAGCTTCGAGAAGGCGATGCAGGAGCTGGTGCTCGACCCGCTCGGCCTCGATCAGACCAGGTTCTTCACCGACGACCTCGTCGGGCACACCTTCACCGGCGCCCACAATGTGGTCGAGGGCAAGGCGGTCCTGGACCCGTCCTTCTGGTACGTCCCGCGGTCGCTCAATCCGACCGGCGCCCTCATCTCGAGCGCTCGCGATCAACTGAGCTACCTGCGCTTCCACCTGGGCGACGGCACCGCGCCCGATGGCCGCCCCATCCTCAGCCCCGGTTCGTTCGAGGCGATGCACTCGCATCCAGGTCCGGGGGGAACGATCTTCATCGAGATCGACGGGTACGCAGTGAGCTTCCGGGTGCGGCCGACCGCCGAAGGGGTTCCCGTCGTGCAGCACGGCGGCGACTGGCCCGGGCAGCACAGCGGGTTCCTCTTCGTTCCCGAACGGAATTTCGGCATCGCCATGCTCACGAACTCAGAGGATGGCCCGAAGCTCCTCAGCGACTTCTTCCAAGGCGACTGGGCATTGTCGCGATTCGCCGGCGTCCACAACCTGCCGGCCGATCCCCGAAGCATGACCGCTGAACAATTGGCCCCCTACGAGGGTCGATACGACCTCGCCGAGATCGGGCCTGACGGCACCACCGCCAGAGTGACGCTCGAGTTCACCGCCGACCGCGGCCGCTTGCGCATTCGCCCACTGAACCCGGACGGCACTGTGGCCGACGAAGCGCCGCCCGAGTACGTGGACTTCTACCGCGACGACCATGTGGTGGGCGCGAGCCCACTCTCGCCTCGGTCTGACTTCGTGCGCGGCCCGAGCGGCGAGGTCGCCTGGTACCGCACCAGTGGCCGGTTGCTCCCCAAGGTCGGCTAGCGCCATGGAGTGACGACGGCCGCGCCTCAGTATTCCTCGGGGGTCGAGTGCTCGTTGCGCGTGACGCGGTCGCCGGTGGCGGGATCGACGCTCGTGTGCGACGTCGCCACCGAACGACGGCGACGAGCCAGGAGGATGATGCCGAGGATGATCACGATCACGCCGGCGGCCATCAGGATGTAGCCGACCAACTGGAGGTCGATCCAGTCGACGGTGAGGTTCAGCGCGAACGCCAGGATCGCTCCGATGACGAACAGCACGATGCCGAGACCGAGACTCATTGCGGGGCCTGCTTTCTCTCCAGCGGCCCGAATGAGGCCGCGTTTGATGAGGCGGATACCTCGTCTGAGGCCGAGTGTATCCATCGACGGTCTCGGCGGACAGTACGCTGGGAGGGCTGGCGCACGAAGGAGAATCCATGGTAAGCACGGTCAGGCTCGCGGTCATTCCGGGCGACGGCATCGGCCCAGAGGTGGTCGGTGAAGCGCTCAAGGTGCTCGATGCCGTGACCGAGGGCACCGACGTCTCGTTCACGCAGACGCCGTTCTCATTGGGCGCGGCCCGCTACCTCGAGACGGGCGACGTGCTCACCGACGACGACCTCGAGGCGATCGCGCAGCACGATGCGATCCTGCTCGGCGCCGTCGGGGGAGTGCCAGGCGATCCGCGCCTGTCTGGCGCCAACATCGAACGCGGGCTGCTGCTGAAGCTTCGCTTCGAGCTCGACCACTACGTGAACCTCCGCCCCTCCGTGTTGCACCGGGGCGTCACCAGCCCGCTCGCGAACCCCGGCGATGTCGACTTCGTCGTCGTGCGCGAGGGCACCGAGGGCCCGTACGTCGGCAACGGCGGCGCGATCCGCGTGGGTACCCCGGCCGAGGTCGCGAACGAGGTCTCGGTCAACACCGCCTACGGAGTGGAGCGCGTCGTGCGATACGCGTTCGCCGCGGCATCCGCCCGCCCCCGCAAGCGACTCACGCTCGTACACAAGACGAACGTGCTCGTCTTCGCCGGGTCGCTCTGGAAGCGCACGGTCGATGCGGTCGCCGCCGAATATCCGGATGTCGCGGTCGACTACCTGCACGTCGACGCCGCGACGATCTTCCTCGTCACCGATCCTGCGAGATTCGATGTCATCGTCACGGACAACCTCTTCGGCGACATCCTCACCGATCTTGCCGGTGCGATCAGCGGCGGCATCGGCCTGGCGGCCTCGGGCAACATCAACCCCGACGGCCGGTTCCCGAGCATGTTCGAGCCGGTCCACGGCTCGGCACCCGACATCGCCGGGAAGGGCATCGCCGACCCCACCGCCGCGATCCTCTCCGTCGCGCTGCTGCTCGACCACCTCGGTCACGCAGAGCTCGCGGCGAAGGTGCAGCGCGCAGTCGCCGACGACATCGCCGAACGCGGCGCGACGACACGCTCGACCTCCGAGGTCGGCGACGCGATCGCCGCCCGCGTCGGCGCACACGAGAACCAGCCCGTCTGACCGGGCGCATCAGAGGGAGACACCATGACGACGACGAACCTGACCCTGCAGACCCCA
>DASSBT010000178.1:0-3550 GCA_035698465.1 Agromyces sp.
CCTTCGAGCTGCCGAGCGACAAGGTGATCGACCGGGCCGAGTTCGTCATGTCGGGCGACATGGGCTTCTCGGCGCACCTGAACGGCACGCAGATCGCCACGGGCGCGGCCGTCTCGGACGCCTGGAAGACCGCGACGCGCGTGCAGGCGTTCCCGCTCCTCGGCGAGAACGTGCTCGCCGTTCGGCTCGACAACGCCGCGAAGGCCTACGGTGCCGTCGTCGGCAAGCTCGTCGTGCGATTCGCCGACGGCAGCGTGCAGGAGATCGTGACCGACGCGACCTGGCTCTCGAGCGAAACGGCGACGATCGGCTGGCAGGCCAAGGGCTATGACACTTCGGGCTGGGTGTCGGCGACCGCACGTGCGCCCTACGGTGGTGGCCCGTGGGGCGAGCAGGTGTCAGTGCCGGTGCAACCGACGCCGGATACGCGGAGCACCTTCGACACCGCGTCCTGGATCATCCCGCCGATCGGAACCCCCTCGGCCGACAACCCGATCCCGTCGTCACTCTTCCGCACGCGGGTCACCGTCTCGGAGACGAAAGAGGTCGCCTGGGCGCAACTCGCGATGACGGGCGACCAGCAGGTCGACGCCTTCTGGAACGGTGCCAAGGTCGTCGCGAACACCGGCGCGAACAACGATTGGCAGTCGGCTCGAGTCGTCAACGTCACCGCCGTTCCCGGCGAGAACGTGCTCGCCTTCGCGCTCAGCACGCCCGGGTCGAGCCAGAACGGCGGCGTGCTCGGTGCCCTTCGGATCGGGTACACCGACGGCACGAGCGAGCAGGTGGTCACGAACAGCGGCTTCAGGTCGCTCATCTCGAGCGCTGCCGACGCTCCGAACGGCTGGAACCTCGCCTCGTTCGATGACTCCGCGTGGCAAAATGCGCAGGCGAACTTCCTCTACCGCAACGGGATCTACGGCGACCGGGTCACGATCCCCGAGCTCGACGCCGGCGGAGATGCGCTGACGTTCGACGCGGCGAACTGGATCTGGACGCCAGAGGCCGGCGCGCCGGTCGCGCCACCCGAGGATCGGGCATTCCGCACCACGCTCGAGACGCCGAGCGGTACTGAAGCGGTCAACGCCGAGATCATCCTGACCGCCGACGACTCCTTCAAGCTGTGGGTCAACGGCGCGTTCATCGGCCAGACCGAGGGCGCCACGAACGAGTGGCAGAGCTCGAAGCGATTCCGCGTCGACCTCGAGCCCGACGGGAACGTCGTCGCCGTGCGCACGACGAACGGTCCGGGCTCACCCGCCGGTCTCCTCGCCGTGATCCGGGTCGCGTATGCGGACGGCTCAGTGCACGTCTTCAGGTCGGATGCCGCGTGGAAGGCCACGAAGGTCATCCCCGTCGGGTTCGAGGCTCCGGGCTTCGACGATTCGGCCTGGCCCCAGGCGGTCGTGCAAGCGGTCTACGGATCGGGCCCATGGGGCAACGGAGTGCGACTTCCCGTCGAACCCCCCGCGGCCGCCCCATTGCTCCGCAAGGAGTTCACCGTCGATCGCACCGTAGCCACGGCGAAGATCTACGTCGCGGCGGGCGGCTACGCCAACCTCAGCCTGAACGGTGCGCCGATCAACGACGAGATCCTCTCGCCGGGGTTCACCGACTACGACGACCACGCCCAGTACACCGTGACCGATCTCACCGAACAGCTCGTGCACGGCGAGAACGCGCTCGGCATGGAGCTCGGCCGCGGGTTCTACGGGTTGACGAATCCCAACGTCTGGAACTGGCAGAAGCCGCCCTTCCACGATGAACCGGTCGGGCGCGTCTTGCTCCGCGTCGAGTACACGGACGGCACGAGCGAGGACATCGTCTCCGACCGCACCTGGAGCCTCCACGACGGACCGACCGTGCTCGACGACCTCTTCGGCGGTGAGACGTACGATGCGAACCGGGTGCAGACCGGTTTCGACACCGTCGGCTTCGACGATCGCGATTGGGTGCCCTCGAGTGAAGTCGCCGGCCCGGGCGGCACGCTCGTCAACCAGCACCAGCAGCCGATCCGCGTCACCGAGCGCCTCGAAGCCGAATCGGTCGACGAGGTCGTCGACGGCGTCTACGTCGTCAAGTTCCCGAGGGTGATCGCCGGCACGGTCGAGTTCACCGCCGAGGGCGAGGCGGGCACCACCATTCGTGCGCAGTACGGTGAGAAGCTCCTCGAGAACGGCCGCCCGAACTTCTCGAACAACGGCGGCTTCGGCAATGGCTTCCAGACCGACCGGTTCATTCTCGCCGGCACGGGCGAGCCCGAAACGTGGGCGGGTCGCTTCTCGTACAAGGGCTTCCAGTACATCGAGGTCACGGGATGGCCGGGTGATTCGGCCCCGCCGGCCGAGGCGTTCGTCGCCGAGGTGCTGCACACGGATGCCGCGGAGACCGGTTCGTTCGAGAGCGCGAACGCGATCATGAACCAGACCCACCGCGCGGTCGTGGACACGCTGCTGAACAACATCCACAGCATTCCCACCGACACCCCCATGTTCGAGAAGAACGGGTGGACGGGCGATGCGGCCGTCGGCGCCGAGATGTTCCTCATGAACCTCGACACGCAGAACCTGTTCGAGAAGTGGATCGGCGACGTCAACGACAGCCGTGACGCCGCCGGCGCCCCGCTCGTCATCGCGCCGAGCTCGGGTCAGTGGGGCCAATGGGGCGTCGCGCCGGTGTGGCACTCGGCGTACGTGCTGATTCCGTGGTGGTTGTACCAGTACGGCGGCGATGACCGTGTGCTCGAGCAGTACTACGACGGCATGAAGGCGTACGTCGACCTCGAGTTCGATCGCTCGAACAACGGGCTCGTGCGCGAGAACAGGCTCGCCGACTGGGTGAGCCCCGAGGCGAGCCCGGCCGGCGGCAACGCCCCGGAGGACGCGCGCGTGAGCGGCACCGCCTACCTCTACACGATGCTCAACTCGATGGAGAAGACGGCGAACCTGCTGGGGCGGCCGGGCGACGCTGCGCACTTCGCGAGCCAGGCGGTGATCGTGAAGGACGCATTCAACACCCAGTTCCTCGATGACGACGCCGGGATGTATCGCGGCTCCGGCGACCGTGGTTACCGGCAGACGCACAACGCGCTCGCACTCGCGTTCGGGCTCGCGCCCGATGAGGAGACCGCCGCGCGCGTGGCGGGGAGTCTCGCCGCCGATGTCACTGCGAAGGGCGACAAGCTCAACACCGGAGTGATCGGCACGAAGTACCTGCTGCCGATGCTGACGAAGTACGGCTACGAGGATCTCGCCTACCGAGTGGCTGTGCAGACCGAATATCCGAGCTGGGGTTTCATGATCGAGAACGGTGCCACCACGATGTGGGAGCACTGGGCCCTCGAAGCACGCTCGCGGGGGCACTACTTCCTCGGCACGGTCGACGACTGGTTCTTCCACGACGTCGCCGGCATCCGGAGCTCGGAACTGACGGGGTACCGTGACGTGAGCATCGCCCCGCGAGTGACCGATCAGCTCGAGTGGGCGAAGGCGACGACGCCCACTCCGTTCGGACCGGTCAGCGTCGACTGGAGGAAGCAGGGGGAGCGCCT
>DASSBT010000179.1:0-5494 GCA_035698465.1 Agromyces sp.
ACCGCGAAGGCGGTGTACGAGGCGATCGGCAGGCTGCGACGCGAGTCGGGAATCGCCATGCTCGTCGTCGAGCAGAACGCCAACCTGGCGTTCACGCTCGTCGACCCGGCGACCCTCCTCGAGACCGGGCGCAGCGTACTCTCCGGCCCATCCGACGAGCTCAAGGGCATGGACGAGATCCGCCGCGCCTACCTGGGGGGCTGACACGGAATGGGAACCTTCATCCAGCTCGTCGTCGACGGCCTCTCGCAAGGGTCGATCTACGCCGCCCTCGCGCTGGCGATCGTGCTCGTGAACCAGGCGACCGGGCTCATCAACTTCGCCCAGGGCGGCCTCGCCGTGCTGTCGGCCTACATCGCGTACGTATTCGTGCAGCTCGGCCTGCCGACCATCCTCGCCATCCTCATCGCGGTCGTGATCTCCTTCGCCATCGGCGCCGTGGTCGAGCGCTTCCTCATTCGCCGCTTCGAGCGTGGCGACCCCGACACCGCCGTCGTCGTCACGATCGGCCTGCTCACGCTGGTCACCGGCATCGCCGCACTGTTCTGGGGGTACAACAACCGCCAGTTCCCTTCCCTCTTCCCCCTCGGCACCGTCGATCTCTTCGGCGCCGTCGTGAGCATTCGCTCCATCGGCACCACGCTCACGATCCTCGCCATCATGATCGTGCTGCAGCTCCTCTTCCTCCGCACCAAGCTCGGCCTCGCCCTGCGCGCGGTGGCCGACAACCCCTCATCTGCGGCGTTCTCGGGCCTTCCCGTCGGGCGACTGCTGATGATCGGCTGGGGTCTCGCGGCCGGGCTCGGCGCGATCGCCGGCTCGCTCGTCGCCCCGAAGCTCACGCTCACCCCGGGCATGATGGACATCGCGCTGGTCTACGCGCTCGCCGCGGTGATCCTCGGCGGGCTGAGCAGCCCCGTCGGTGCGGTGGCCGCGGCCTGGGCGATCGGCATCCTCGAGAACCTCGCGGCCGTCTATGTTCCCCTCATCGGGCATGACCTCAAGATCGCGGTGCCGTTCATCCTGATCTTCGTCATCCTCATCGTGCGTCCCCAGGGCCTCTTCGGGCGGAAGGTCGTGGTGCGAGTCTGATGAACCGGATGTCGACATTGCTGCGAAACCGATGGGTGCAGATCGGCCTCATCGCCGTGGTCGCGATCGTGCTGATCGTCGCGCCGCTGATGCTCCCGGTCTTCGCCAACCAGACACTCATCCGCATCGGCGTCTACGCCGTGGCAGTGCTCGGCCTGAACATCGTCATGGGCTACGCCGGCCAGGTCAACCTCGGTCAGATCTTCTTCCTCGGGCTCGGCGCCTACGTCGCCGCCTATGGCGTCACCCACGACTGGAACATCCTGCTCGTGTTCGTCGCGGCGTGCGTGATTCCGGGCGTCGTCGGATTGCTCATCGCGCTTGCGGCGTCCCGACTCGGTGGACTGGCGATCGCGATGATCACCATCGCGCTTCCGATCGTCGGCGTTCCGCTCGCCAAGCGCCTGTCCGATCTCACAGGGGGCTCGCAGGGCGTCTCGGCCCGATTCTCGGGCGCACCCGAGTGGAGCGGTCTCTTCGACGACCAGTGGCAGTACTACATCGTGCTCGTCGTGACCGTTGGGGCGTTCGTGCTGGGACGCAACCTGGTGCGCGGCAAGTTCGGCCGCGGGTTCAAGATCGTGCGCGAGAACGAGGCGGTGGCCGCGTCCATGGGCGTCTCGCCCTACCGCTACAAGGTGCTCGCCTTCACCATCGCCTCGATCCTCGGCGGGGCGAGCGGATTCCTCTATCTCGCCGCCGTGCAATACACGTCGCCAGAGACGCTGAGCTTCGGCCACTCCATCGCCCTCCTCGCGGCGATGGTCATCGGCGGGGCCGGCAGCATCGCCGGTTCGCTGATCGGTGGCATCTACTACGTCTTCGTGCCACAGGTGACCAACGCCATCGATCCGACCCTCACGGCGATCAGCCAGGGCGTGATCCTGCTCGCGGTGCTCTTCCTGCTCCCCGGCGGACTCGTGAGTCTCCCGCGCGTCATCCGTCGACTGACACGTCGCCGTACCTCCCGCCCGACGCAGGGCGGTTCCCCCCAGACCACTCCCGCGCAACCCCCGCCCGCGGCGGTCGCGCAGGAGGGACCAGAGAATACAGAGAGGCAGAGTCGATCATGAACATTCGAAAGAGGGCAGGTGGCGTCGTCGGCATGGTTGCCATGGCGTCGATCGTCGCGCTCGCCGTTTCGGGCTGCACTCGCGGCGGCGGAGGCGAAGAGGGTGACGGGGAGGGCGCTGCGGCCAGCCCGGGCATCACCGATACGAGTCTCACCTTCGGCATCACGACCCCACTCACCGGGCCCACCGCGGGCCCCGGCAACTGCACGGCCGACGGCGCACTCGCCTACTTCGGCGTCAAGAACGCCGAGGGTGGCATCGAGTTCGGCGACGGCAAGACCCGCACCATCGAGATCAAGACGTACGACGACCAGTACGACCCGCAGAAGGCGCTCGCGAACTTCCAGCAGATGGTCGCAGAAGACGTCTTCGCCGCGGGCATCGGGCTGGGTACGCCGACCAACCGGGCGTGGCGCGAAGCCGCCATCGACGAGGAGTTCCCGCAGGTGCTCGCCATGACCGGCGACCCCCTCTTCAGCGACCGCGAAGAGAGCCCCTGGCAACTCGGCCTGGTGGCGACCTACCCCCAGGAGGGCAACGCGTTCGGCACGCTGCTCGCAGAGTCCGGCGAGGACCACAAGGTCGCCATCCTCTCGCAGAACGATGACTACGGCGACGGCTACGTCGAGGGCTTCAAGGAGGCCGTGGCAGATGCCGACAACATCGAGATCGTCGGCGAGTTGACGTATGAGGCCACCGACACGAGCGTGGACGCGCAGCTGACCGAGCTCGCGGCCACCGGTGCCGATGTGTTCTTCAACGCGATGTCGATCACCCCGCTGGTGATCTCCTCGCTGCAGAAGGCACAGCAGCTCGGCTGGACCCCCAGCTGGTTCCTGCCGTCGAACACCTCCAGCCCGGTGGCCATCCTCGAGCCCGGCGGCGGCGCCGCATTCCCCGGCATCTACACCGTCGCGTTCTCGGAAGCCGCCGGAAGCCCGGCCTTCCAGGAGAGTGAGGAAGGTCAGGCCTTCATGGCCGCGCTCGGCGAGTACACCAACCAGGACGGCGTCCCCGGCTTCCCGCACTGCGTGTGGAGCTGGATCGGTGCCGCCACCCTCGAGCAGGCGTTCAAGAACATGGAGGAGCCGACGCGCGAGAGCTTCATGGAGGCGCTCCTGAACATCTCCGACTTCGACGCCCCGTTCATGCTGCCGGGTGCCGCGATCGACACCACCGTCGACGGCATCCCAGCGGTGTCCCAGGTCGTGGTGCAGAAGTACAACGGCAAGGGCTACGAGACCGCCGAGTCCTTCGGCTGATCGCAGCTCGACCGCGGAACGCAGTGTCGCCCCGGGTCGATGACGCGGGGCGACACTGCGTTCGTGGCGGCATCCGTTCAACGCACGACGTCGAAGACCTGCTTGACGACCCCGTTGGAGTAGGCCTCGTGCTCGACGAGCTGCAGCTTGCCGGCCTCCCTGCCGTTGAAGAGCCGCTTGCCCTCGCCGAGCGCGACGGGGAAGACCAGCAGGTGGTAGCGGTCGACGAGCCCGGCCTCGGCGAGACCCTGCGCCAGCGTGGCGCTGCCGTGCACGAGGATGTTGCCGCCCTCGCCCTGGCGCAGTTCGGCGACCTCGTCGAGCGACCGCAGCACCGAGGTGTTGTTCCACTCGGGGGCCGTGAGCGTGCTCGAGACCACGTACTTCGGCATGGCGTTGTACTCGGCGAACTCCTCCATGCTCGGCCAGACAGGCGCGAACTCGTCGTAGCTGACGCGGCCGAGGAGGAGGGCCCCGGCCTCGACTTGCTCGCTGCCCTTGATCTCGTACGCCTCCTCGACGAACGGGACCTCCTTGAACGTCCAGCCCGCCCGCGGGTGGTCGCCGCCGCCGGGCGAGTCGACGATTCCGTCGAGGGTGATGAACTCGGTGACGATGAGGGTGCGCATGACCTTCCTTCTCTGTTCGATCGAGGCGGCGTGTCCGTCTCATTCTGACGTCGAACGACGCGCCGCGATATCGACATCGGGGGGGAATGTTCCCGAGGCGCGGTTCACGAGGTCCGCTATTCGGTGACGGATGCCGCAGCGGGCGCATCCGCGTCGAGGAACTGCTCGATCGCCCCGACGACCTGCGCGGGTTGCTCCTCGAGCAGGGCGTGGCCCGAGTCGGCGACCTCGACGACCTGTGCGCGCGGCAGCCGGCGCGCGTACTCGTCGACGATTCCCGCGTCGAGGTAGTCGCACTCGGGGCGCAGGATGAGCACCGGATGCCCCGCCAGTCGCGCGAGGCTGCGAACCGTGACGCCGGTGCGATGACCGGGCTCGACGCCGGGTCCGTGATTCGCGAAGTGGCCGAGCCGATCCGGGGCATCCGGAACCTCGTGCCCCTGGCAGACGAGCCCGGGCGCGGCGGCCAGGTACAACTCGCGGTAGCGCGCGTCGGCCTCGGCGTCGGGCACGAAGCGGTGCGCGGCCCGTGGGTCGATGACCGTGAGCAGGTAGGTGAAGAGGTTGCGCGGCTGCAGGGCGAGCGCATACAGGGCGATCTTCCCGCCCGGTGAGAGCCGGCTCTGCGGTGAACCGGGAGGCAGCAAGACGCCGTCCCACGGCAGCGCGCCAGGTGTGACGAACACGAGCCGGTCGATGCGCTCGGGATGCCGCACCGCGTAGCCCAGCGCGACCTGCGCGCCCCAGGAGTGTCCGAGCAGCGTCACCCGGTCGGCACCCGTCGTCTCGATGACCGCCCCGAGGTCGCGCACGGCGCGCTCGAACGTGTAGCCGGTGGGGTCGGCGAGTCGGGCCGACGCACCCGCTCCGATCTGGTCGTAGACGACGACCTCTCGGTCGGTCGCGAGGCGCGCGAGCACCTGCCGCTCGCGTGCCGTCCACGGCACGCCCGGACCGCCATGCACGGCCACGACGGGGGTGGCGGCGGGCGCGGCATCCGGTTCGAGTGTGCGCACTGCGAGGAACGTGCCATCCGGCAGGTGCAGCGCACCGGGCGGCGCGGTCGTCGTGACCGGCGCCGACGGCAGCACGACGAGCAGGGCCATCACCGTGGCGACGGCGAGTGCGGCCCCGGCGAGTCCCATGCGATGTCGAACGCCGCTGCGCCCAGGGCCGCCATGCCGACGGGCACGGCGGGCCCGCAGCCGGGCCCAGGCCAGCACGATGACGGCGGATGCCGCGAGCGCCACCGCGATGGCGGCTGCCGGCGCCGGAATCGCCGCGGCGGCGGCGAGCACGAGCACGATCTGCACTGCGGCGATGAGGAATACGAACAGGAGACGCTTGGCCCACCGCCAGATCACGGCGAGCCGGCGTGTGCCGGATGCGACGACCATGCGCCCATCCTGCCGACCCAGTGCGGCGCGCAGATCACCCG
>DASSBT010000180.1:0-5071 GCA_035698465.1 Agromyces sp.
TCGAGACCAGCGGGACACACGGTCTCGATACGCGGCTTCGCCGCTACTCGACCAGCGAAAGAGAAGAAGTAGATGACAGACGCAGACGACATCGGCATGGACAACGGCGACGGTCCCGGCGTGCACGGTCGGATCGACCAGGTCGACCTGCAGCTCGAGATGCAGCGGTCGTACCTCGACTACGCCATGAGCGTGATCGTCGGCCGGGCCCTGCCCGAGGTGCGCGACGGCCTGAAGCCGGTGCACCGCCGGGTCATCTACGCGATGTACGACGGCGGGTACCGCCCCGACAAGGCGTTCTCGAAGTGCGCCCGTGTCGTCGGCGACGTCATGGGCCAGTACCACCCGCACGGCGACACCGCGATCTACGACGCGCTCGTGCGCCTCGTGCAGCCGTGGAGCCTGCGCTACCCGCTCGCGCTCGGCCAGGGCAACTTCGGATCGCCCGGCAACGACGGTGCGGCCGCCCCGCGGTACACCGAGACGAAGATGGCGCCGCTCGCCCTCGAGATGGTGCGCGACATCGACGAGGACACCGTCGACTTCATCGACAACTACGACGGCCACACCCAGGAGCCGTCGATCCTGCCTGCCAGGTTCCCGAACCTGCTCGTCAACGGCTCGGTCGGCATCGCCGTGGGCATGGCGACGAACATCCCGCCGCACAACCTCCGCGAAGTGGCATCCGGTGCCCAGTGGTACCTCGAGCATCCGGATGCCTCGCGCGAAGAGCTGCAGGAAGCGCTGATGCACCGCATCAAGGGCCCCGACTTCCCGACCGGCGCGCAGATCCTCGGAGTCAAGGGCATCAACGACGCCTATCGCACCGGCCGCGGCTCGATCACCATGCGCGCGGTCGTCACCGTGGAGGAGCTGCAGGGCCGCACCTGCCTCGTCGTCACCGAACTGCCGTACCAGGTGAACCCCGACAACCTCGCGATCAAGATCGCCGACCTCGTGAAAGACGGAAAGATCGGCGGTATCGCCGACATCCGCGACGAGACCTCTGGTCGTACGGGCCAGCGCCTCGTAATCGTGCTGAAGCGCGACGCGGTCGCGAAGGTCGTGCTGAACAACCTCTACAAGCACACCCAACTGCAGGAGAACTTCGGCGCGAACATGCTCGCGATCGTCGACGGCGTGCCGCGCACGCTCTCGATCGACGGGTTCATCGCGCACTGGGTCGACCACCAGATCGACGTCATCGTGCGGCGCACCCAGTACCGGCTGCGCAAGGCGGAAGAGCGCATGCACATCCTGCGCGGCTACCTCAAGGCGCTCGACGCGCTCGACGAGGTCATCGCACTCATCCGTCGCTCGCCCACGGTCGAAGAAGCCCGCGATGGGCTGATCGACCTCCTCGAGATCGACGAACTGCAGGCACGGGCCATCCTCGAGCTGCAGCTGCGCCGTCTCGCGGCGCTTGAACGCCAGAAGATCATCGACGAGGCAGAAGAGCTCGCGGCCGAGATCGCCGACTACCAGTCGATCCTCGCATCGCCCGAGCGCCAGCGCACCATCGTCTCCGAGGAGCTCGCCGAGATCGTGGCGAAGTACGGCGATGATCGACGCACCCACATCCTCCCGGGCTACGACGGCGACATGTCGGTCGAAGACCTCATCCCCGAAGAGGAGATGGTCGTCACCGTCACCCGCGGCGGCTACGTCAAGCGCACCCGCAGCGACAACTACCGCTCGCAGCACCGCGGCGGCAAGGGCGTGAAGGGCGCACAGCTGCGCGCAGACGACGTCGTCGAGCACTTCTTCGTGACGACGACGCACCACTGGCTGTTGTTCTTCACGAACAAGGGCCGGGTGTACCGGGCGAAGGCGTACGAGATCCAAGAGGCCGGCCGCGACGCGAAGGGCCAGCACGTCGCGAACCTGCTCGAGATGCAGCCCGACGAGCAGATCGCCGAGATCCTCGACATCCGCGACTACGACGTGGCGCAGTACCTCGTGCTCGCCACCCGTGACGGCCTCGTCAAGAAGACCGGGCTCACCGCATACGACACGAACCGCTCACGCGGCATCATCGCGATCAACCTGCGCGAGGGCGACGAGCTCGTCTCAGCCATGCTCGTCGACGAGCACGACGAGATCCTGCTGGTCTCGAAGAAGGGCATGTCGCTTCGCTTCGAGGCGACGGATGCCGCGCTGCGCCCCATGGGCCGTTCCACGTCGGGCGTGATCGGCATGCACTTCCGTGACGGAGATGCGCTGCTCGAGGCATCCGTCGTGCCGGGTTCGAACGGTTCGGTGGCTGAGCCCGACGAGGGAGACGACGCACAGTACGTGTTCGTCGTCACCGAGGGCGGGTACGCGAAACGCACCCGCATCGAGGAGTACCGCAAGCAGCAGCGCGGCGGCCTCGGCATCAAGGTCGCCAAGTTGAGCGGCGACCGTGGCGACCTCGCCGGCTCCCTCATCGTCTCGGGCGGCGACGAGGTGCTGGTGGTTCTTGCCAGCGGCAAGGTGGTACGCTCTGACGTCGCCGAGGTTCCCGCCAAGGGAAGGGACACGATGGGGGTCGTCTTCGCGAAGTTCGCGGACGAAGACCGAATCATCGCCATCGCGAAGAATTCCGAACGGAATCTCGTGGAAGAGGCCGCAGAGGACGATGCGACCGAACCCGCGGGAGAGGAGTAACCACCTATGAGTAGCGTCGCCGAGAAGTTGGCCCGCAAGTCGGGCCGCAAGGCTCCCGCGAAGCAGGTGCGCCTGCGCCTGGTCTACATCGACTTCTGGTCGGCGGTGAAGCTGTCGTTCCTCGTGGCCGTGGCTCTCGCCGTGATCAGCATCGTGGTCACGTTCCTCGTGCACACGGTGCTCCAGTCGACGGGAATCTTCGAGCAGGTCAATTCGCTCGTGCAAGACGTCGCGGGCTCGAGCGGCGACCTCACGTCGATCCTCTCGCTCGGCAACGTCATGGGCTTCGCCGTGGTGGCGGCACTGCTCAACCTCGTCGTGACGACGGCGCTCGGCGCGATTCTCGCGGTGCTCTACAACCTCAGCGTGAAGATCACCGGCGGCATCCTGGTCGGCTTCACGAACAACTGATCCACGTCTCGGCCGGATTCGACGGGCTCCCTTCGAGGGGCTCAGGGAGCGGGGATCTCCGATTCGGAGTTTCCCGCACCGTCCGGTAGTCTTTCCTTCGGCCGAAATTCGGGGATATAGCTCAGGCGGTTAGAGCGCTTCGCTGATAACGAAGAGGTCCGAGGTTCAAGTCCTCGTATCCCCACACCGATAACTCCATATGCACTGGATGCCGCGGCATCCGTTTCGGGGCCTTAGCTCAGTTGGTAGAGCGCCTGCTTTGCAAGCAGGATGTCAGGAGTTCGAATCTCCTAGGCTCCACAGTTACCCTTTCCATTCAGCATGCACCGCCCGACTGAGCGGCTCGTGCCGTCGCGCTACAGTGACGTGATGGATATCCGCATCGCCGCCTACGGGGTGATCATCCGCGACGATCAGATCCTGCTCGCGCACTGGAACGAGCACGGCAGATCCGGATGGACGTTGCCCGGCGGCGGCATCGAGGGCGCTGAACACCCGTCGGTGGCGGCACGCCGCGAGATCTTCGAGGAGACGGGCTACGAGGCATCCATCGACCGGCTGCTCGGCATCGACACCATGGTCGTGCCGGCGGCGAAGCGGCACTCGGGCACGGTGCCGCTCTACGCCATGCGCATCGTCTACCGGGCCAGCGTCATCGGCGGTGACCTGCGCAACGAGGTGGGCGGTTCGAGTGACGAGGCGAAGTGGTTCCGGCTCGACGAGGTGCAGAACCTCAAGCGGGTCAGCCTCCTCGACATCGCGCTGCGGCTGAATACCCACGAACCCGTCGATGGTGTGCCGCCACTCGATGGGGAGCGATCGCTCGACGCCTGAGCCATCGCGGAGCGACGGATGTGCGCGGGGCGCACGCTGCAGCGCGGCGACGACGACAACGCAACGACCCGATCGGCCGGTGCACTCTCGACGCCGCCGTGTGCAGCCGAAGCCCCCGCGGTCCGGATCCCCATCGTCACTGGGGTGAGCCGCGGGGGCTCGGTGAACTCGGTACGCATGATCACTACACCAGCGAAGCGCCGCGAAGGGCGAGCTGGCGGAACTGATCGTCGCGTGCCTGAGTCGCGAGCTGCTCGGTCTGGCGACGCAGCAACACGGCGTCACTGGTGCGACGCTCGTCCTGCCGACGGCTCCAGGCGAGGAGCGCGAGGCCGGCTCGACGTGCGAGCCGTTCATTCAGTTGGCGTGCCTGAGCACGGAGGGCGGGGGCCTGACCCGATCGAGCCTGGCCGACGGTGAGAGAACTCGTATTCACGATGTTTCCTTCGGTGTTGGGATGGTGTCCGGCCGACGCTGTCGACCGGGGTGGTGCGATCCGTGGGTGGTGCGGTGGTGCAGGAGGCACGCGCTCGGGACGGATCGGCGCGAGCGTGCGGTGAGATGCGATGCGGAGGGCGCGCGAGAGCGCGCCGCGTGCTGGCGTCGGGAGACGTGCCGACGAGGCCGGTGCCGTCGCGGCATCCGTCGGGTCTGGTCGACCGTGACGACCGAGGTCGTCGGATGACGCGACAGATGCCGCGGGTCACGCCCGAGCGGGCGGAGTGACGATCAGGCGCTGATGCGCGTGCCGTCGAGGCGGGCTAGCAGGCCGGGGACGCGAGGAGGACTCCCGTGTGCGGCTCAGTAAAGTGAATGTGCATCATGGGTATCAACTCCTCTCCGGTTCGTGGTTTGCCAGGGCCAGAAACTGACATTAGCGGGATACTCGGGCCAGACGCAAGGCGATTTCCCAGATTCGTCGAAATCCGTCCGAGAATCAGTGCTGGCACCGAGCCCGCACCCCAAGAACGGGCACGACGAAGGCCCTGCCCACGCGGGTTCGAGAGAACCGAACCGGTGCGGAGCAGGGCCTTCGCCTTCGTGCAGGTTGCGTCAGGTGGAAATCAGACGGCCGGCGTCGTGCTGGCCGGCGGAGTGCTCGCGGGCGACGTGACCGGCGTCGTGAGCTCGGTCTCATCGTCGGCGACCCAGAGCTCGTCGTCAGCGCGGAACGTCT
>DASSBT010000181.1:0-3900 GCA_035698465.1 Agromyces sp.
ATCAGGAATGATCACAGCAGGAAGAGGCCGGCTCGTTGCGCTCGCAGCGGTCGCGGTCGGGGCGACAGTGGCCCTGGCAGGGTGTGCGTCGGGCGATCCGCTCGACGAGGGATCGAACGGCGGCGGCGAGGCATCCGAGACGCTCGTCGTCGGTTCGCAAGACTATTACTCGAACGAGATCATCGCCGAGATCTACGCCCAGGCGCTCGAAGAGAATGGGTACGAGGTCGACCGGCAGTTCCGCATCGGCCAGCGCGAGGTGTACATCCCCGAGATCGAGGATGGCGCCATCGACGTCTTCCCCGAGTACACGGGCAATCTGCTCCAGTACTACGTGCCCGACACCGCGGCCACGACGAGCGACGACGTATACGCCGAGCTCGAGGGCGCGCTGCCTGAGGGCCTGCGAGTGCTCGACCAGTCGCCCGCGACCGACCAGGACTCGTACAACGTGACGAGCGCCTTCTCAGAGGAGCACGGCGTCACGAGCCTCGCCGACCTGGCGGACGTGCCGGTTCCGATCACGCTCGGAGGCAACTCCGAGCTCGCCACCAGGCCCTACGGTCCAGAGGGGCTCGCGTCGGTCTACGGTGTTGAGGTCGGCTTCACGCCCATCGAAGACAACGGCGGCCCGCTCACGCTCAAGGCCCTCGTCGACAACCAGGTGCAGATGGTGACCATCTTCAGCGCCGACCCGAACATCGCCGCGAACGATCTCGTGACGCTCGAAGACCCAGAGGGGCTCTTCCTCGCTTCACATGTCGTTCCAGTGGTGAGTGAGAAGGTCACCGACGAGATCGCCGAGATTCTGAACACCGTGAGTGCCGCGCTCACGGCCGAAGACCTGGTCGCGCTCAACTCGCTGAGCGTCAACGAGCAGCAGTCGGCCGAGCAGATCGCGACCGACTGGCTTGCGGAGCAGTCGCTCTTCTAACGATTGCGGTCGAGGTCGGAGGGGTCGGATGCCACGGTGTTCGGCCCCTCCGCCGTGTCGGCGGCGGTGGCGAGCTCGATGGTGTCGGCGAGCTCTGCCGGCGCTGCACCCCGCACTGCTTCCGCCATGTGCTTGGCCTCAGAGCGCACCAACAGCTTCTTGATGCCCCACATGGCCAAGAGGAACGCCGCGATCACCGCGATGAACAAGTAGCCGGCCCAGTGCAGGGTGCTGCTCAGCTCGCGGTAGCTTCCGGCCGCGAGCCAGCCGACGCTGACATAGGCGAATGCCCAGATGACGCACGCCGGAACCGTCCAGGCGATGAACTTGCGGTACCGCATCGTGCTCATGCCGACAACGAGTGGGACGAGCGAGTGCAGCACGGGGAGGAAGCGAGAGATGAAGACGGCCGGGCCGCCGCGCCGATCGATGTAACGCTGCGCTCTGGCCCAATTCTCTTCGCCGAGCCTGCGACCGACGCGTGACTGCTGGATGTGCGGGCCGAACCAGTGCCCGAGCGCGAAGCCGATGCTCTCGCCGACGAGCGCACCGATGATGACGGTGAACGTGAGCGCGAAGTACTCGCCGATGCCTCCGACCGCGGTCGCCGCGACGAGCACGATCGTGTCGCCCGGTACGACGAGACCGATGAGTATGGACGTCTCGAGCATGATGCCGAGCCCGGCGAGCAGCGTGCGCGCCACAGGATCGACGGATTGCACCGTGCTGAGGATCCAGTCGAGCAGCTCATTCACGGTTCGAGCGTAGCGAGGCCGCTCGCCGCTCGCCTCACCCTCGGGGACGATTCCGAGGATCGTACTACGGGACGATTCCGAGGATCCCGGCAAATGCTGCGACGGGCACGGCGACCAAGGCGACGGATGCCGCGAGCACCGTGCCCCGCGCGCCGGCGCGCAGCTCGCCCCCGCGACCCGGCCCGCTGCCGGCGTCGTCGAGCCGGGCGAGCCGCGCGGTGAGCATCGCCGCATCGGGACTCGAGTTCGGCGCCGCCTCGGCGAAGTCGTGGGATTCGGGGTTGCCGACCCGATCGAGTGCACGGCGGAGGGCGCCGGGCCCGACCGCACGGCGCGCACCGTCGTCGGCCAGCATCTCGGTGAGGGTGATGACCGCGCGTTCTGAGCGATTGGCGATCGGGAACCAGGGGAGCGCACTGTGCCACGCACGGAACGCGAGCCGAACGAGGTGATGAAGCTGGTCGAGGTGGGAGCGCTCGTGTGCGATGACGGCGGCGAGCTCATCAGGCTCGAGCGCCTCGATGAGGCCCTCGGTGAGCACGGTGGCCGTGCGGATGCCGGGCACGCAATAGGCGATCGGCGCCGGGTGGGCCAGCACACGGGTGCGCGGTTCGCCTGGCATGGGGTCGCTCAGCACGTCGACGAGCTGATGCTGTCGGCGCCGTTCGCGTTCGGCGCGAACCGCGACGAAGACCAGGTTGGCGACGAGGAGGAGTGCGACGGCCGCGGCGAGGGTGAGCGCGGCGATTTCGAGCACGCCGAATGCACTGGGGATGGGCCCGCCGGTGAGCGCCGGCGTCAACTGCGCCAATGCGGCGGGCAGAGATCCGGCAGGTGCAGCGCCGAAGGCGAGCAGGCAGCCGATCATCGAGAGGCCGCCGGCGAGCGCGATCGCCTGCCAGAGCGCGAGCGCGGTGGCGGGCGCGCGCGAGGGCCACCTCGCGCGCGACAGGAGCACCGGCACCGGCCAGGCGAGCGCGAGGGCGAGCGCGCCGAGCAGCGCGGCGATCGCGAACACGTCAGCGCTGGGCGAGTTCGTCGAGGACCCGCCGCAGGGTGGCGGCCTCGCCCTTGCTCACGGTACCGACGAACCGGGCGAGCGCGGCGTCGCGATCGCTCGACTGGTCGAGCACCTCGCGCATGAGCTCGGCGGTGTGCTCCTCTCGACTGAGAAGGGCGCGATAGCGGTGCGGCCGCATATCTCGTGAGCGCGAAACGAAGCCCTTGCGCTCGAGCCGCGCGAGCACCGTGAGCATGGTGGTCGTCGCGACACCCCGGCCGGCGTCGTCGCGTGCGGCGAGCGCGTCGCGCAATTCGTTCGCCGTGAGCGCGCTCTCGGTCGACCAGAGCAACTCCATCACCGAGCGTTCCAGCTCACCGAGACTCGCCATGCCACCAGATTACCGCCCTTGGGCGAAATGTTCTACGCTTCGTAGAAGATGGGTTCTACGGGTTGTAGAAAAACAGGGTCGCGGTGCCACCTCGGCCGGAAGGGGCATCCGTGAACGAACTGCTCGACCCGCTGCTGCTCGCAAGGTGGCAGTTCGGCGTCACGACCCTGTACCACTTCCTCTTCGTCCCGCTCACGATCGGGCTCGCGGTGACCGCGGCGATCTTCCAGACGGCGTGGTACCGCACCGGCAAGGGTGAGTACCTGCGGATCACTCGGTTCTTCGGCACCATCTTCCTGATCAACTTCGCGATGGGCGTCGTCACGGGAATCGTGCAGGAGTTCCAGTTCGGCATGAACTGGTCGGAGTACTCCAGATTCGTGGGCGACGTGTTCGGCGCGCCGCTTGCGATGGAGGGACTGCTCGCCTTCTTCTTCGAGGCGACGTTCATCGGGCTCTGGATCTTCGGCTGGGACAAGCTGCCCCGAGGCCTCCACCTCGCCACCATCTGGGCGACCGCCGTCGGCAGCATCGTTTCGGCCTACTTCATCCTCGCGGCGAACGCGTTCATGCAGAACCCGGTCGGCTACGAGCTGAACCTCGAGAAGGGGCGCGCCGAGCTCGTCGACATCTGGGCGGTGCTCTCGAACCCTGTGGTGCTCGCCGCCTTCCCGCACACCATCTTCGCGAGCTTCATGGTGGCGGCCGGCCTCATCATCAGCGCGGCGGCCTGGCACCTCGCACGCAACCAGCACCTCGACACCATGCGACCGGCACTGAAGTTCGGACTCTGGGCGATGGTCGCGGCCGGCATCCTCAC
>DASSBT010000182.1:0-11144 GCA_035698465.1 Agromyces sp.
CTACGTCTCGCTCGGCCAGGTGAAGAAGTACAACCTGCGCAAGGGCGACGCGGTCGTCGGCTCGATCAAGCAGCCGCGCGAGGGCGAGTCGAACAGCCGCCAGAAGTACAACGCGCTGGTCAAGGTCGACTCGGTCAACGGCCAGACCCCCGAGGAATCGGCGGCGCGTGTCGACTTCCAGAAGCTCACGCCGCTCTACCCGCAGGAGCGACTGCGTCTCGAGACCGAGCCCACGAAGCTCACGCAGCGCATCATCGACCTCGTCGCCCCGATCGGCAAGGGCCAGCGCGGCCTCATCGTGGCACCGCCCAAGGCGGGCAAGACGATCGTGCTGCAGCAGATCGCGAATGCCATCTCGATCAACAACCCCGAGGTGCACCTCATGGTCGTGCTCGTCGATGAGCGCCCAGAAGAGGTCACCGACATGCAGCGCACGGTGAAGGGCGAGGTCATCGCCTCGACCTTCGACCGCCCGGCCGAAGACCACACCACCGTCGCCGAGCTCGCCATCGAGCGTGCGAAGCGCCTGGTCGAGCTCGGCCACGACGTCGTCGTACTGCTCGACTCGATCACCCGGTTGGGCCGTGCCTACAACCTCGCGGCTCCGGCATCCGGTCGCATCCTCTCGGGCGGTGTCGACGCCTCGGCGCTCTACCCGCCGAAGCGGTTCTTCGGTGCGGCGCGCAACATCGAGAACGGCGGCTCGCTCACCATCCTCGCCACGGCGCTCGTCGAGACCGGGTCGAAGATGGACGAGGTGATCTTCGAGGAGTTCAAGGGCACGGGCAACTCCGAGCTGCGCCTCTCGCGTCAGCTCGCCGACAAGCGCATCTTCCCGGCCGTCGACGTGAACGCCTCGTCGACCCGCCGCGAAGAGATGCTGCTCTCGCCCGACGAGGTGAAGATCACCTGGAAGCTGCGTCGTGCCCTCGCCGGGCTCGAGCAGCAGCAGGCGCTCGAAGCCGTGCTCGGCCGCTTGAAAGAGACGCAGTCCAACGTCGAGTTCCTGATGCTCATGCAGAAGTCGATGCCGGTCGCCAACGGCGCGACGCACGGTCACGAGAACGACCACAGATAACGTGTTCGAGTCCGTCCAGGCCCTGCTCGCCGAGCACGGCGAGCTCCAGGAGGAGCTCGCCGACCCGGCGTTGCACGCCGACGCTGCGCGCGCGAAGCGGGTGAACCGGCGCTACGCCGAGCTCAGCCGCATCGTCGCCGCGCACTCGGCGTGGCTGGAGGCGGGCGACGACCTCGAGGCGGCGCGCGAACTCGCCAAGGAGGACGCCGCGTTCGCGGAAGAGGTCCCGTCGCTCGAAGCGGGGCTCTCGAGCGCGCAGGAGCGGCTGCGGCGCCTGCTGATCCCGCGCGACCCCGACGACGGCCGCGACGTGATCATGGAGATCAAGGGCGGCGAGGGTGGCGCCGAGAGCGCGCTGTTCGCCGGCGACCTGCTGCGCATGTACATGCAGTATGCGCAGTCGAAGGGCTGGAAGATCGAGCTCCTCGACCAGAACGAATCCGACCTGGGCGGCTACAAAGACGTGCAGGTCGCGATCAAGTCGAATGCCACCGACCCGTCGCAGGGCGTGTGGGCGCACCTGAAGTACGAGGGTGGCGTGCACCGCGTGCAACGCGTGCCGGTCACCGAGACGCAGGGGCGCATCCACACGTCGACGACCGGTGTGCTCGTGTTCCCAGAGGTCGACGCGCCCGAAGAGGTCGACCTCAACCAGAACGACCTCAAGATCGACGTGTACCGCTCCTCGGGCCCCGGCGGCCAATCGGTGAACACCACCGACTCCGCGGTGCGCATCACGCACCTGCCGACCGGCATCGTCGTGTCGATGCAGAACGAGAAGTCGCAGTTGCAGAACCGAGAGGCCGCGATGCGCGTGCTTCGCGCGCGCCTGCTGGCGCGCCAGCAGGAGCAGCTCGCGGCGGCGGCATCCGACGCTCGCAAGTCGCAGATCCGCTCGATGGACCGCTCGGAGCGCATTCGCACGTACAACTTCCCCGAGAACCGCATCGCCGACCACCGCACGGGCTACAAGGCGTACAACCTCGACCAGGTCATGAACGGCGCACTCGAGCCGATCATCGAGTCCGCCATCCAGGCCGACGAGGAGGCTCGTCTCGCCCACCTCGGCGACGAATGAGCGACGACCTCGTGATCCGCCCGGCGACGGCCGCCGACTGGGAGGCGATCCTCCCGATCTTCGAGCAGGTCGTGGGCGAGGGGGAGACGTACGTCTATCCGCTGGCGTTGTCGTCGGATACCGCACGCGAGCTCTGGATGGAGGAGCCGCCCGGGCTCACCGTGGTCGCCGAGCGGGCCGGCGCGATCGTCGGCACCGCGAAGATGGGACCGAACCGACCCGGCCACGGCGACCACATCGGCACGGCGTCCTTCATGGTGGATCCATCGGCTCGCGGCGGCGGCATCGGCCGAAGCCTCGGCGAGTACGTGATCGACTGGCACCGGCGGCAAGGTTTCGAGGGCATCCAGTTCAATGCCGTCGTCGCGTCGAACGAGGCGGCGGTGCGGCTCTGGACCTCGCTCGGCTTCGAGATCATCGGCACCGTGCCGAACGCCTTCCGCTCGCCGCGCTTCGGCCGCGTCGGGCTGCACGTCATGTTCCTGGCCCTCTGACGCGGCATCCGCTCCGCCACGCGGCATCCGCGATTCGTGTCAGATGTGCCAGTCGTGCACGCCCCGCGCGGCGTCGGCCGTCTCGTGCGAGAGCGGCCTGAACGTCGCGGGGATGCCCACGACGAGCGAGTGCGGGGGTGCGTTCTTCGTGACCACCGCGTTCGCGCCGATCGCGCTCCACGCGCCGATCGTCACGTCGCCGAGCACCTTGGCGCCTGCACCGACGGTCACGCCGTCTTCGAGGGTCGGATGCCGCTTCGCACCGCGCGGGGCGCCACGCGGCGCCTTCCCGCCGAGCGTCACCCCGTGGTACAACATGACGTCGTCGCCGATCACGGCGGTCTCGCCGATGACGACGCCCATGCCGTGGTCGATGAAGAACCGCCGGCCGATGCGGGCGCCCGGATGTATCTCGATCCCGGTCAGGAACCGGATGAGCTGTGATCCGACGCGTGCGAGCAGCCGCAGGCCGGCCGCCCAGAGCAGGTGCATGACCCGGTATCCCCAGATGGCGTGCAGGCCGGAATAGGCGAGCACCACTTCGAGCGCGTTCCGCGACGCGGGGTCGTGCGCACGCGCCGTCGCGATGTCTTCCCTGAGCCGGGCGAGGATTCCCACCCGATCAGTCAAGCAGACCTTCGTAGAGGACCGACGAAAGGTAACGCTCACCGAAGCTCGCGAGCACGACCACGATCGTCTTGCCGGCATTCTCAGGCCGCTTCGCGAGCTCGACGGCCGCGTGCACGGTGGCGCCCGACGAGATGCCGCCGAGGATGCCCTCCTCGACGCCGAGTCGCCTGGCCATCGCGACCGACTGGTCGATGTTCACGTCGAAGATCTCGTCGTAGGCCTCGCGGTCGAGGATGGCGGGAACGAAGTTCGCTCCGAGCCCCTGGATCTTGTGCGGGCCGGGCTGGCCGCCGTTCAGGATCGCCGACTCCGCGGGTTCGACACCCACGATCGTCACCTCGGGCTTGCGCTCCTTGAGTACCTGGCCGACGCCCGTGATGGTGCCGCCGGTGCCGATGCCCGCGACGAAGATGTCGACCCCGCCGTCGGTGTCGTTCCAGACCTCCTCGGCCGTCGTGCGACGGTGGATGTCGACGTTGGCCTGGTTCTCGAACTGCTTGGCGAGCACCGCGTCCGGAGTCTCGGCGACGAGCTGCTCGGCGCGGGCGACCGCACCCTTCATGCCCTCGCCACCCGGCGTGAGCACGAGCTCGGCGCCATACGCGCGAAGCAGGCCGCGACGCTCACGGCTCATCGTCTCGGGCATGGCGATGACCACCCGGTAGCCGCGCGCGGCGCCGACCATCGCGAGGGCGATGCCCGTGTTGCCGCTGGTCGCCTCGACGATGGTGCCGCCCGGCGCGAGCTCGCCCGACGCCTCTGCGGCGTCGACGATCGCGATGCCGAGCCGGTCCTTCACGCTGGCGGACGGGTTGTAGAACTCGAGCTTGGCGAGCACCGTGGCATCCGCCCCATCGGTCACCCGGTTCAGGCGCACGAGCGGGGTGCCACCGAAGACCTCGGTGATGTTGTCGTAGACCTGGGCCATGGTGCTTCCTCTCGACGGTGCTGCGATGGTCGGTGCCGCGTTCAAGCCTACGGTGGCGTCCGAGTGCGCTCTGGTGCGTTACATTCCGTTTCATGGATGCTGATGATGAGTGAGCGGATGCCGCCGCACGGCGCGCGCGACCTTCGCGCCGTTCGCGACGAGACGGTGACGCGGCTCGCGGGCGCGGGAGTCCCCGATCCCGAGGTCGACGCGGAGCTCCTGATCGGCCATGTGCTGGGCCTCTCTCGGGGCGGCGTCCAGGCGCAACTGGTGATGGGAGCGGTGCTCGGCGAGGCGGATGCCGCGGTGCTCGAGCCGCTCGTCGCGCGCCGCGCCGCGCGCGAACCGCTCCAGCACCTCACGGGGCGCGCGGCATTCCGCTCGCTCGACCTTGCGGTCGGGCCGGGCGTCTTCGTGCCCCGCCCCGAGACGGAGCAGGTGGTGCAGCTCGCGATCGACGCGCTGCACGCGACCGCCGAGCCGGAGCCGATCGCGATCGATCTGGGCAGCGGCAGCGGCGCGATCGCCCTCGCGATGGCCACGGAGGTGCCGCAGGCGCGGGTGTGGGCCGTGGAGAATTCGCCCGAGGCCTTCCCATGGACCCGCCGCAACGTCGACGAGGTCGGCGCTGCGAACCTCGAGCTCGTGTTCGGCGACCTCGCCAGTGCGCTGCCCGAGCTCGACGGCCGCGCTGCGGTGGTCGTCTCCAATCCGCCGTACGTGCCGGCGGGGGAGATCCCGCGCGACCCCGAGGTGCACCTGCACGACCCCGATGCAGCACTCTACGGAGGCGCGGATGGGCTCGACGTGATCCGCGTGATCTCGCATCGTGCCGCAGAGCTCCTGCACCCGGGCGGCATGCTGGTGCTCGAGCACGCCGAGGCCCAGTCGGCGCCGATCGCGGCACTGCTCGGCGCAGACGGGTGGCGGGCGATCGCGCACCACCGCGACTTCACGATGCGCGACCGCGCGACGACCGCGCTGCGTTGATCGAGTAGGCGCGCCGGCGCCGAATCGAGAATCGAGGTCTCGATACGCTCCTGCGTCGCCGCTCGACCGGGAGCACTACTTCGCGCGTTCGGCCCTCGCTCGGGCGTGCTTCTCGCGTTCGAGCGCATGCGTGATGGCCTCGCGCTCGCGCTTCCTCGCTTCGCGGAGCGCCTTCTCGGCCTCACGTCGAGCCCTGGCCGCCTCCTTGACCTTCGGGTCGCGAGGCAGTTCGACCTCTGGCGGGAGCGGGGCGGGTTTCGGAATCGGCTTGCCCGCCTCGATCTGCCCGATGTGGTACTCGATGCCGTCGAGGATCCGCTCGAGCCCGAACTCGAAGTCGTCGTCGGTGTCGTCGAAGCCGCCCGATCCGGGCGGTGCGACGTAGCCGCCTGCAGCGAGCAGGGGGCTCAGGAAGGGGAAGCGTTCGGGCGTGACGAGCTCGGTGAGCGCCTCGAAGAAGTTCTCGCCCGTGACATCCGCCGGATCCGATGCCGCAGCAGCGGCGACCAGGTCGCGTTCCTGCGAACCCGTGGCACGCGTATAGCTCGTGACGAGCAGCAGCGCCGACATCTTCTCCCCATCGGTCAGGGGGAGATCGCGCATCTCGCGAAGGAACCAGTCGACGAGGGTGAGGCTGTTCGGCGTGATCGGCGCGCCCGAGATCGGGATGTCGACGAGCCACGGGTGCTCCCGATAGGCGGTGCGCGTGGCGAGCACCCACCCCCGCACGCCGTCGCGCCAGCTGCGCTCGACCGATTCGTCGGGCACCGAGACGAGGCTTGCATGCTCCTGCATCAGCAGGATCAGGTCGTCCTTGCTGGTCACGTACCGGTACAGCGACATCGTGGTGAAACCGAGCGAGGCGGCGACCCGGCTCATCGAGACCGCGCCGAGCCCTTCGGCGTCGGCGATCTCGATCGCGGCGTCGACGATGCGCTCGATGGAGAGCTCACGCTTCGGGCCGCGCTGCGGGTTCGCCGCAACGCCCCAGGCGAGTGCCACCGCGCGTGGCAGCTCGTGATCTGCGCGTTCCTCGGTGCTCATCGGCTCCCGTTCGATCGAAATTCGGCTGCTGGTCTTGCGTCCAAGTGTAGAACTGTGTATTACTTAAACCGAAATGGACGCACTACACAGTTTCGCACATACACAACCACGATCACGAAAGGACGCGTCATGACATTCGCCATCGACGTGCGCGGACTCGGCAAGCGGTTCGGCCGCTCAGAGGTGCTGCACGACCTCGATCTCTCGGTGCCCGAGGGCCAGGTCTTCGCGCTGCTCGGACCGAACGGCGCGGGCAAGACCACCACCATCAACATCCTGACCACGCTCGTGCGTCCCGATGCGGGCACGGCCACCGTCGCCGGCTTCGACGTCGTGGGCCAGCCCGAGGAGGTCAAGGCCCGCATCAGCCTCACCGGCCAGTCGGCCGCGGTCGACGAGATGCTCACCGGCACCGAGAACCTCGTGATGCTCGGCCGCCTTTCGGGCCTCGGCGTACGGGGTGCGCGAGTGCGCGCCGCCGGGCTGCTCGATCGCTTCGGGCTCACGGAGGCCGCAGGCCGCCGCGTCCGCACCTACTCGGGCGGCATGCGACGACGACTCGACCTCGCCCTCAGCCTGGTCGTCACTCCGCCCGTGATCTTCCTCGACGAGCCGACCACCGGACTCGACACGCGCAGCCGTCAGTCGCTCTGGAGCGAGATCCGCGAGCTCGCACGTGCCGGCACGACGGTCTTCCTCACGACGCAGTACCTCGAGGAGGCCGACCAGCTGGCCGACCGCATCGCCGTGCTCGATCAGGGTCGAGTCGCGGCTCTGGGCACTGCGAGCGAACTGAAGTCGCGCGTCGGCGGCGACGTCGTCGAGTTGCGCGGCCCAGACGACGAGCTCCTGGCCGAATTGCCGACCGACGGCAGCGTGCACGGGTTGCGTGCCGCCATCGACACGCTCGATCGCACCGAGGCGGCTGCTCGCCAGGGGGTACGGATCGCGATCCGGCGGCCGAGTCTCGACGACGTGTTCCTCGCCATCACGGGCGGGGCTGCGGCATCCGACCGCACCGAACCGGCGCCCGCGGCGTCGCACGACCTGATCGGAACGAAGGGATGACCATGACCACCACCGCATCCACGCGCACCACCGCCCGACGCACAGCGGGCCCGAACGCCCCGGTGCGCACGCCGCTCGGGCCGCTCACGGCCGAGGCGACCTTCATCACGCGGAGCTTCCTGCATTCGATCCGCGACGGCGAGGCGCTGCTGATGGCGATCCTCCTGCCGGTGATGCTCATGCTCCTGTTCACGTTCGTGTTCGGCAACGCGATCGACCCGTCGGGCGGCTACGTCGACTACGTGGTGCCCGGCATCATCCTGCTCTGCGCGGGGTTCGGCGCCTCGTCGACGGCGATCTACGTGGCCCGCGACATGTCGACCGGCATCATCGACCGCTTCCGCACGATGCCGATCCGCGCGAGCGCCGTGCTCACCGGGCACGTCGTGGCGAGCCTGGCGCGCAATCTGCTCGCAACCGGCGTCGTCATCGCGGTGGCACTGCTCGTCGGATTCCGCCCGGTCGCGAGCCCGATCGAGTGGGTCGCGGCGATCGCGCTGATCGCCCTGTACATCCTCGCGATCACCTACCTGTTCGCGGCCATCGGCCTCGCGGCGGGCAGCCCCGACGCGGCGAGCGGGTACGGCTTCATCCTGCTGTTCCTGCCATACCTCTCGAGCGCGTTCGTGCCGGTCGACACCCTGCCCGAGTGGCTCCAGTGGATCGCAGAGCACCAGCCGATCACGCCCGTCATCGAAGCGATCCGCGGACTGCTCATGGACGTGCCGCTCGGTGATTCCGCCTGGTGGGCCATCGGCTGGTGCGTCGGCATCCTCGCCGTGGCGGTCGTCTGGGGCGGCTGGCTCTTCCGCCGCAAGGCGGGTCGTCGCTGACGCGCCGCCGCCGGTCGAGGAGCCGACGGCGTCTCGAGCGCCACGGATGCCGCGGGCGCGTGCTCGCGGCATCCGTCGTGCCGTTTCGGCGGCCCGGGTCCGATGAGGCTGCTGGTCTAGAATCGAGCGGTCATGACTGCCATCTACGACTGTTCGGTCGATTCCCAGCTGCTCACCGGAATGCGGCTCGCCCGCGCCGCCATCGGGCGGGGTGAGCTCGTGGTGATTCCCACCGACACGGTCTACGGCGTCGCCGCCGATGCGTTCGCGCCCGCCGCCGTCGCCCGGCTCCTCGAGGTGAAGGGCCGTGAGCGCACCTCACCGCCTCCGGTGCTCATTCCCGGGGTGCCGACGCTCGACGCCCTCGCGCGCGACGTGCCCGAGCCGGTGCGGCGGCTCGTCGCCGAGTTCTGGCCGGGCGGGCTCACGGTCATCCTGCACGCGCAGCCGTCGCTGAAGTGGGATCTCGGCGAGACCCGCGGCACCGTCGCGCTGCGGATGCCGGCGAACCAGATCGCGCTCGAGCTGCTCTCAGAGACCGGTCCGCTCGCGGTGTCGTCAGCGAATCGCTCGGGCGAGCCGTCGGCGACGACCGCGGCCGAAGCCGAGGCGATGCTGGGCGATGCCGTCACCGTGTACCTCGACGGCGGGGCCGCAGGTGAGGCGTACGAGGCGATCGGTGAACGCCCGGGCGACACGTCGTCGACGATCATCGACGCCACCGGGCTCGACGACGACGGGGGAGTGCTGCGCATCGTGCGCGCCGGCGTGATCTCGCGCGAGCAGCTCGCGGCGGTCGTCGGCGCGGAGTTGCTGGGCGACGCGCACGCAGATGCGGCATCGGGCGCGGCATCCGGCACCGACGCGGTATCCGGTGCCGAAGCGGCATCCGACACCGAAGTGGCATCCGGCACCGAAGTGGCATCCGGCACCGAAGCGGCATCCGGCACCGACGCGGTATCCGGCACCGACGCGCGCAGCGACGCCGACGAAGCGGGCGCCGCCGCCTCATGACCCTCTTTCTCGCGCTCGCACTGGTCGCTGCGCTCGTCACCTTCGGCGGCTCGGTGCTCGTCTGGAAGCTCAGCCTGAAGTACCGGCTGTACCCGAAGATCCGCGAGCGCGACGTGCATACGCGCCCCACGCCGAGGCTCGGCGGCATCGCGATGTTCGTCGGTATCGTGGCGGCGATCGCGGCGGCGGCATTCGTCTCGACACTCGGCTCCGCGCGCTTCTCGATCGTGTCGATCGTGTTCCAGAACCCGGCGCAGATCCTCGCGATCCTCGGAGCATCCCTGCTCATCGTGCTGATCGGCGTCGCCGATGACATCTGGGACCTCGACTGGATGACCAAACTCGCCGGCCAGTTCATCGCCGCCGGCCTCATCGCGTGGCAGGGCGTGTCGATCGTGTCGCTCCCGATCGGGGGCATCACCGTCGGATCGTCCTGGATGAGTGCGACGATCACCGTCTTCACCATCGTGCTCGTGATGAACGCCATCAACTTCATCGACGGCCTCGACGGGCTCGTCGCAGGCGTCGCGCTCATCGCCAACGGCGTCTTCTTCCTCTACACCTACCTGCTCGTGCAGCAGACCTCTCCGCTCAACTACTTCAACCTCGCCTCGCTCATCGCGATCATCCTCGTCGGCGCGTGCATCGGATTCCTGCCGCTCAACTGGCATCCGGCGAAGCTGTTCATGGGCGATGCCGGGGCGCTGCTGATCGGGCTGCTGATGGCGACCTCGGCCATCTCGGTGACCGGCCAGCTCAATCCGACGGGCGTCGGCTTCGACCAGCTCTTCGCCGCGTTCATCCCGATCCTGCTGCCGTTCGCCGTGCTCGTGATCCCGCTGCTCGACTTCGGCCTCGCCGTGATCCGCCGCCTGCGCGCCGGCAAGTCGCCGTTCTCCGCCGACCGCAAGCACCTGCACCACCGGCTGCTCGACATGGGGCATTCGCACCTGAATGCCGTCCTCATCTTCTATGCATGGACGGCAGTCGCCTCGATCGGATGCCTCCTGACGTACGTCTTCCCCGTCTACTTCGGCATCGACTCCGGGTGGGCCTTCCTCCTGCTCGGCATCGGGTTCCTCGTCTGCGCGGCGTTCACCCTCGCGCCGCTCGGCCGTCGCAAGCGACTCACGGTCGCCGCCGAGGCGAAGGCGAACGTGCCGGATGCCGCGGCATCCGCCGCTTCGGAATCGGGGCACGTGCACGACGAGCTGCAGGTCGGCGATCAGGCGCGGCCGTTAGAATCGGGCGACCCCGAACTGGAGCACCATGACCGACCGACGCCCTGACCCCGCCGATCGCACGCCGACCTCGAACCCGGTGTTCCGCAAGGCGCTCGCCTGGGGCGGTGTGCTCGCCGCCGTCGTGCTCGTGGTCAGCGGCGTACTCGGGTTCGTCTTCGCTGGGGTGGAGGGGCTCATCGGTGCCCTGGTCGGAACCCTCATGGCGGTCGTGTTCATGGGCATCACCGCGGCGAGCATCCTGCTGGCCAACCGATTCGCCTCGAGCGACGTCTTCGTCGGGGCGTTCTTCGGTATCGTGCTCGGCGGCTGGCTGCTGAAGTTCATCGTCTTCATCGTGCTGGTCGTGGTGCTGCGCGACGCGTCCTGGCTCAACCCCACCGTGCTCTTCCTGAGCCTCGTGGCGGGCGTGATCGCCTCACTCGTGGTCGACGTGCTCGTCGTGGCGAAGTCCCGGATCCCGTACGCGAGCGATGTCGAATTGCCAAAGGCGCCGACCGACGACTGAGTCCGAACCTGAATTCGTCTGCTCGTAGAACTTGTTGCTAGAGTAATGGCGATCCCCCCGGTTTCCCACGCAGCTTCGGCCTGTTCAGAATCCGGTCCCGATGTTCGTCGTCGCGAGAGCCTGTGCTCAACGCCCCGAAACAGGAGACAGCGCTGCTAGTTAACGCTCTGAACCTGCTGGTTCCGATGTCAACCGACGATGGCGAGTTCCACGGACCTTCGGTCATGGAATTCTTCCC
>DASSBT010000183.1:0-6273 GCA_035698465.1 Agromyces sp.
CGACGCGTCCTTCAAGTTCCGCTACGCCGCGCTCTCGAAGGGCTAGTCACCGACTAGAGTCGTTGAAGCTCGACGACGGGGGTGACTCGCTACCGCGGGTCGCCCCCGTTTCCCCTGTACCCCGAGGATTCCATGAGCACATTTGACACCGTTTCGCTTGCCGAGGGCGCGCCCGTTTCGGGCCGACCGAAGCCCAAATCGCAGGGCGGCGGGTTCGGACGCTATCTCCTCGTTCGCTTCCTGCTGATCTTCCCCACCATCTTCATCCTCGTCACCCTCGTCTTCGTGATGATGCGCTCGACCGGTGACCCCATCACTGCCAAGCTCGGCGGCCAGGTGCCGCCCGAGCAGCTCGCCGAGCGCATCCAGGCGGCAGGCTTCGACCGCCCGCTCATCGTGCAGTACCTGGAGTACATCGGTCAGTTCTTCACCGGCAACTTCGGCACGACGATCACCGACAACCGACCGGTCGTCGAGATCCTCCTCACCTACGGTGTCGCGACCCTCGAGCTGGCGTTCTACTCCCTGATCGTGGCCTTCATCGTCGGCATCCCGCTCGGTCTCGTGGCGGCCTACTTCCGCGACAAGGGCCAGGATGCGGGGCTCAGGGTCTTCGCGATCCTCTGCTACGCGACGCCGGTGTTCTTCTCCGGCCTCCTGCTGAAGCTGGTGTTCTCCGTGTGGCTCGGCGCGCTTCCCGTCGCCGGCCGTGCTTCGACGGGGGCCCAGATCCAGATGGAGATGCTGCCCAACAGCACGGGTTTCTATACCATCGATGCACTCATGACCGGTGACCCGGCGGTGCTCGCCGACGTGCTCTCGCACGCCGTGCTTCCGGCGATCGCGCTCGGTCTGCTCACCGCCGGCGTGTTCCTTCGACTCGTGCGCACGAACGTCATCGGCACGTTGTCGACCGACTACGTCGATGCGGCGAGGTCTCGGGGCGTGAGCGAGTATCGCCTCGTCCGCAAGCACGCCTACCGTCCGGCGCTCATCCCGATCATCACGGTCATCGGCCTGCAGATCGCCCTGCTGCTCGGCGGCGCGGTGCTCACCGAGACCACCTTCGTGTGGAACGGCCTCGGCTTCCAGCTCGTGGAATACATCAAGGCGCGCGACTTCGTCGCAGTCCAGGGCATCGTCGCGCTCCTCGCGGTGATCGTGGCGCTCACCAACTTCATCGTCGACATCATCGCGGCGTTCATCGACCCGAGGGTGAGGTACTGACATGGCGACCGACACCGTCGCACAGCCCCCGAAGCGGCTTCTGCGCGACCGCATCCCCGTCGTGCACCAACTCCGGCAGAGCGTCGGGCTCCAGCGAGGCATGCTCATCGCCGGCCTCGTGCTGACCGGCATCTTCATCTTCATCGCCGTGTTCGCACCCGTCATCTCGCCGTACGGGTTCGCCCAACTGCGTGACGCCGACGGTCCGTTCGGCAGCCAGCAGCCGCCGTCTGCCGAGCATCTGTTCGGCACGACCGTCGGTGGCTACGACGTGCTCTCGCGCGTGCTGTGGGGCGCGCAGACCGCGATCCTCGTGATCATCGTCGCCGTGATCCTCTCGATCTTCGCCGGCGTCTTCCTCGGCCTCGTCTCGGGGTATTTCGGCGGCTGGCTCGACCGTGTGCTCGTCGTCGTCTGCGATGCGATCTACGCGTTCCCGTCGCTGCTGCTCGCGATCGTCGTGTCGATCGTCATCTCGGGCGGACGCTCCGACCTCTGGGGTGGCGTGCTCTCCGCGGCGATCGCCATCACGGTCGTCTTCATCCCGCAGTACTTCCGCGTGATCCGAGCCGAGACCGTGCGCATCAAGGCAGAAGCGTTCGTCGAATCGGCGAAGGTCCTGGGTGCGTCGAACAGCCGCATCATGTACCGGCACGTCCTCCGGAATGCGACTCGCACGTTGCCGCTCATCTTCACCCTGAACGCCTCCGAGGCGATCCTCACGCTCGCGGGGCTCGGCTTCATCGGATTCGGCATCGAGCCGACGGCGGCGGCCGAGTGGGGGTACGACCTGCAGAAGGCGCTGTCGGATGTCTCGAGCGGCATCTGGTGGACGGCACTGTATCCCGGCCTCGCGATCGTGCTCGTCGTGCTCGGCATCACGCTCGTCGGTGAAAGCCTCAACGACCTCGCCGATCCGCGCCTGCGCGGTCGGCGTCGCGTGGCACAGTCCGCGGGCGAGGTGGCTGAGACCTCCGTCGTGCCCGGCGGAACCCTCACGGCCGGACCGGGTGGCCTCACCGGCCTGGAGGACGGCGAGACGTTCGACGAACATGGGATCGAGGTCAATCGATGAATCCGGGTGGAATGCAGCCGATGAACACGGTGGTGGACATCAGGAATCTCGCCGTCTCGTTCTCGACCGACGCCGGAGCGGTGAAGGCCGTCGACGGCGTCTCGCTCTCGGTCGAACGAGGCGAGGTGCTCGCAATCGTCGGCGAATCGGGCAGCGGCAAGACCGTCACGGCCAAGACGATCCTCGGGCTCCTTCCCGAGACGGCCACGGCGAGCGGGGCCGTCATCCTCACCAACAAGGCCGGCACCGACGAGAGCGACGTCGTGACGCTCTCGAAGAGGCAGCTGCGGGCGGTTCGCGGCACGGATGTCGCGATGGTGTTCCAGGAGCCGTCGACCGCCCTGAATCCCGTCTACACCGTCGGCTGGCAGATCATCGAGGGTCTCCGGGCACACTCCGACCTCTCGAAGAAGGATGCGCGCGCCAAGGCGATCGAGATCCTCGACCGTGTCGGCATCCCCGATCCCGAGTCTCGGATCGACCACTACCCGCACCAGTTCTCGGGCGGCCAGAAGCAGCGCGTGGTCATCGCGATGGCACTCGTGCTCGACCCGGGTCTCATCGTCGCCGATGAGCCGACGACGGCGCTCGACGTGACCGTGCAGGCCGAGATCCTCGACCTGCTGCGTCGGTGCCGCGACGAGTTCGGCATGGGCATCGTGCTCATCACGCACAACATGGGCGTGGTCGCCGACCTCGCCGACCGTGTCGCCGTGATGTACCAGGGCAAGGTCGTCGAAGAGGCGGATGCCGCGACGCTGTTCGCTGACCCGAAAGACGAGTACACCAAGTCACTGCTCGCTGCGGTGCCCTACGTCGGACACGGCGTCGCGCGAGCCGCAGAGCGTGCCGCGGTACGGCCCTCGAACTGGCTCGACCAACCCGCGGTCGTCGAGGCCTCCGGCCTCGTGATCGAATACCCGGGACGCTTCGGGCGCGCGGGATTCCGGGCCGTCGACGGCGTCGACTTCGTGATCCGTCCGGGCGAAGTGCTCGGCCTGGTCGGCGAATCCGGCTCAGGCAAGACGACGATCGGGCGCGCCATCGCCGGACTCACCAAGGTGAGCGGCGGGTCGCTCCGCGTGCTCGACAAGGAGATGAACGGCATCCGCGAGCGCGACTTCCGACCGGTTCGCAGCCGCATCGGGTTCGTGTTCCAAGACCCCGCGTCGAGCTTCAACCCCCTGCTGACGATCGCTGAATGCGTCGCTGAGCCGTTGGTCATCCACGGCAGGGCGGCGAACCCCGGCGAGGCTCGCAGCAAGGTCGACGAACTGCTCGAGGCCGTGCAGCTGCCACGCGCCTACGGCGACCGGTATCCGCACGAGCTCAGCGGTGGCCAGCGGCAACGAGCGAGCCTCGCACGTGCGCTCGCCCTCGAACCCGAGCTGCTCATCGCCGATGAACCCACGTCGGCGCTCGACGTGTCGGTGCAGGCGCGGGTGCTCGAGCTGTTCCGGGAGCTGCAGCAGGAGTTCGGCTTCGCGTCGCTGTTCATCAGCCACGACCTCGCCGTGGTCGACCTGCTCGCCGACCGAATCGCGGTGCTCTATCGCGGCAAGCTCGTCGAGGAGGGCACGGGCGCCGAGGTGCTCGGGGCACCGAAGGACGAGTACACCCAGCGCCTGCTGGCGTCGCTGCCGGTACCCGACCCAGTCGCCCAGGCGGAACGTCGGGAGGAGCTGCGCCGACTCCGGGAGGCGGTGTGATGCGGGGAGCGGCCGCGCACGGCCATCCGATCGTGCTCAGCGATCTCACGCTGGAGTACCCGGCCCACGGACCGAGCCCGGCGCACGTGGCCCTGCACGGACTCTCACTGGCGATCGCCCCGGGCGAGGTGGTGGGCCTTCTCGGCAGCGCGGGCAGCGGCAAGTCGACGCTCGCCAAGGTGCTCTCGGGAGTCGCCCTCGAACAGCGGCAGGGCGACGTGCAACCGGTGATCACGGGCGGCGATGCGACGGTGATGGGTCAGAGCCTGCGCAAGATGCCGAAGCGGCGTCTCTCCGAGTACCGGTTCCACGTCGGATACCTGCCACAGGATGCCGCGGCGACCCTGCCGCCCGATCTCACCGTGTCGGAGATCGTGGCCGAGCCGATTCTCGAGCGCGACCGGCGCTACAACCGCCGTGCGCTGACGACCCGCGTGGCCACGATGATCGACGGCGTGCGGTTGCCCCTCGGCTTCCTCGAGAAGTTCCCCTACGAGCTGAGCGGCGGGCAACGTCAGCGCGTCGCGGTCGCGCGCGCGCTCGTGCTCGGGCCATCGGTGCTCATCGCCGACGAGCCCACCGCCGGCATCGACCTCACCGTCCGCGATGCGGTGGCGCAACTCATCAGCGAGCTCCGCGAGCGGCACAACTTCTCGGCGCTCATCATCAGCCACGACCTGCCCGTGCTGCGTCGCACGGCCGACCGCATCGCCGTGCTCGACCGCGGCGAGTTGGCGGCGCTCGGCACGATCGATGAGGTCTTCGAGGACCCGCGGCATCCGTATGTCATGGCCCTCGCAGGCGCCCTCGATGACGGGCACGCGGTGATCGACGACCTCGAGGAGGGCCCGTCGATCTGACTCGCGCCGGGCGGCGGCGTCGATTGGGAGTTCCGCGCGGGGCTTTGCTAGAGTATCTCTGCTGAACAAGCGATCCTCCATAGCTCAATTGGCAGAGCAATCGGCTGTTAACCGATAGGTTCTTGGTTCGAGTCCAAGTGGGGGAGCGGGAAGGCCGCCCGGTGATCCGGGCGGCTTTTGTTCGTTGCGGGAGGGATTCGTGGAGCACCAGGCGACGCCTCCCGCGCCCGCGCCCGAGCCCGAGGCCGATGCGTCGCGTGTCGCCGTGCGCGACAGCCTCGCCGTCGGCATCGCGACAGCCGCCTACGGCATCTCGTTCGGCGCGCTCGCCGTCGCCGCCGGGCTCGACATCTGGCAGACGTGCTTCCTCAGCCTGGTGATGTTCACCGGCGGCTCGCAGTTCGCGCTGGTCGGGGTGCTTGTCGGCGGGGGAACAGCCGCGGGGGGCTCGGCGATCGCGACGGCCGGGATGCTCGGCATCCGCAACGTGGTATACGGCATGCGGATGAAGCCCGTGGTCGATCGAGGCGGCCTCGGATTGGGAGTCGGGCGAACCTTTTGCTAGAGTATCCATCGCTGAACAAGCGATCCTCCATAGCTCAATTGGCAGAGCAATCGGCTGTTAACCGATAGGTTCTTGGTTCGAGTCCAAGTGGGGGAGCAGAGTGGCCGTCCGGATGCACCGGGCGGCCTTCGTCGATTCAGGAGGGGTCTCGTGGCGGAGCAGACGACGCCTCCAGGGCCCGACCTGCGCCGTACCGCGATCCGCGACAGCCTTGCCGTGGGTGTCGCGACGGCGGCATACGGCATCTCATTCGGTGCGCTCGCGGTGGCAGCCGGGCTCGACATCTGGCAGACCTGCTTCCTGAGCCTCGTGATGTTCACGGGCGGATCCCAGTTCGCCCTCATCGGCGTGCTCGCGAGCGGCGGCGTGGCGGCGGGCGGCTCGGCGATCGCCACTGCGGCACTCCTCGGCATCCGGAATGTCATCTACGGCATGCGCATGAAGCCGGTCGCCGACACCGGCGGGCCGTTTCGTCGTGTCGCGGCGGCGTGGGTCACGATCGACGAGTCGACGGCGGTCGCGCTCGCGCAGTCGGAGGATCGCTCCGCCCGCATCGGCTTCTGGGTGACCGGCGTCGTGATCTTCATCGGCTGGAACCTCACGACCCTCGCCGGCGCCCTCATCGGCGACGCGCTCGGCGACACGCGGGCATGGGGTCTGGATGCCGCGGCCGCGGCCGCCTTCCTCGGACTGCTCTGGCCGCGCCTCAAGAAGTTCCAGGCCGGCGCGGTGGCGGTCGGCGCGGCCGTCGTCGCCACCCTCACCACGCCGGTGCTGATGCCAGGGTTGCCGGTGCTCGTCGCCGCGGTCGTGGCATTCGTTGTCGGCTGGTTCGAC
>DASSBT010000184.1:0-2049 GCA_035698465.1 Agromyces sp.
CACAGGTGGTCGTGACCTACGGCGGGACAACGATCCGCCCGACCGACATCGAGGGAGCGCTGTACGGCTGGGTCACGACCCGCGATGGTGCCATGGTCGTGAGCGAACCCGACGGCTCCGCCACCTGGTTCCCGGTGAACGACCACCCCACCGACAAGTCGACCTACTCGTTCGAGATCACGGTTCCAGAGGGGCTCGTGGCCGTGGCGAACGGCCTGCTCACCGATTCGGAGACCGCCGACGGTGCGACTACATGGTGGTGGGATGCACCCGATCAGATGGCCGCCTACCTCGCGACGGCCAGTGTCGGCAACTTCGTTCTCGACCAGTACACCGCCCCGAACGGCACCCCGATCATCGACGCCCTCGACGCCGACCGCCCGCCCTCGGCGTACGCCGACCTTGCGCTGACCGGAGACATGCTCGAGTTCTTCGAGGGACTGTACGGCCCGTATCCCTTCAACTCGTACGGCGCGATCGTCGACGACGACTCCGTGGGTTACGCGCTCGAGACGCAGACTCGCTCCTTCTTCTCGCGCAACGCGCGCGAGGGCACGATCGCGCACGAGCTCGCACACCAGTGGATGGGCGACCAGGTGAGCCCCGAGCGCTGGGCCGACATCTGGCTCAACGAGGGCTGGGCGACCTACTCGACGTGGATGTGGAACGAGCACCAGGGTCGGGCCACGGCGGCAGAGCGCTTCGACGACTTCATGTCGCTGCCCGCCGACGACCCCGAGTGGGACTTCGTCGTCGCCGACCCGCAGCCGCTCGGCCTCTTCGCAGGTCCGGTCTACGACCGCGGCGCGGCCACACTGCACGCGCTGCGCGTGAAGATCGGCGACGATGCGTTCTTCGAACTCGCCCAGGCCTGGGTGGAGCGCTTCGGCGGCGGCACTGCGAGCACGCAGGACTTCGCCGCGCTCGCCGAAGAGGTCTCGGGTCAGGACCTCGACGCGTTCTTCGAGGCATGGGTGTACACGCCGGCGAAGCCCGTGGTCTGGTAGGCGACGGGTCGTCGCGCCGGCCCGGCGTGCGGCGTCTTCATCGCAGAGTCGTGTCGGGAGCGGACTGGATGAGATCGACTCGTGCGGGATCGCCGGCGTGGAGGGAGCCCAGCGCAGCGAGGGAATCTCGTGTCGGCTCGGTCGTCGGTGTATACGTCACCAGCATGTGATCGGGCTCGCTGGCGAGGGTGAGGGTCTCGTAGGCGAACTCGAGTAGTCCCGCGTCCGGATGCTGTACGACCTTCGTCCCGTGCGCCTTCACTGCGACTTCTTGGCGCGACCAGATGCGCACGAAGTCCTCGCTGCCGACGGCGAGTTCGCCGATGAGCTCACGAAGGAGGCGATCGTCGGGCCGCAGCCCGGCCGTTCGACGCAGGTGGGCCGCCGTGTCGCGCGCGACCTCGGCCCATTCGGGATAGTAGGCGGGTGCGCCGGGGTCGAGGAAGACGTGGGCGGCAGCATTGCGCCGTGCCGCGCCGTCCGCGGGAGGCAGCACGGAATCTCCGAGCCGATTCGTCGTCACGATGTCCATGCGGGGCCCGAGCACGAACGCGGGCACATCGACCATCGCGTCGAGCAGGGCCAGCAGTCCAACCCGCACGGGATCGCTGCGGGCCGCATCGTTTCTTCGCCCCGGCCGCACGAGATGGCGAAGGTGCTCGGTCTCCACCTCATCGAGGCGAAGCACTCGCGCGACGGCGTCGAGCACCTGCTCGGACGCGGACACCGCTCGGCCCTGTTCGAGACGCACGTAGTAGTCGGGGCTGACACCGGCCAGGAGGGCCACCTCCTCGCGCCGCAGCCCGGGAACCCTCCGCTGGCCGCCGCGGGGCAGTCCGCACTGTTCGGGCGACAGGCGTGCGCGCTTCGCACTCAGGAAGTCGCCGATGTCCGATCCCATCGATCCAGTATCGACGAGGTTGAGAGGTCGTGGGTGGTTCTGCCAAACCCAGGAAGAACAGGTGACTACCCCAGCCGACTCGATGCCACGAGATTGGCGAGTATGAACGCGAACATCGCATCGCTACGAGGACGGACCGGT
>DASSBT010000185.1:0-4752 GCA_035698465.1 Agromyces sp.
CCGCGCCTACCGAGTTCGGCGCGATACGCGAGGTGGCGCGCCTGCAGCTCGTCGAGCTCGTCGTCGGGCAGCTCAGGTGCATCGGGCGGACGGCGCAGCACCACGACGGTATAGACGTCGAATGCGTCAGGGATGTCGGGATTACGCGGCATGATTTAGCGACCGTTCGAGACGAGGCAGTGGATCAGGCGTTCTCGAGTTCGGCGATGACGACCTTCTTCTGCTGCATCATCACCTGGATCTGCTCCGGCCGCCGCGTCAGTTCGCCCATGTTCGCGGGAATGACCTGCCAGCTTACGCCGAACCGGTCTTTGCACCAGCCGCACTGCTCTGATTCGGGCACATGCGACAGCTTCGACCAGTACCGATCGATCTCAGCTTGATCGGCGCATGACACGACGAACGAGATGGACTCGTTGAACGTGAACAGTGGCCCGCCGTCGAGGCAGACGAAGTCCACCCCGTTCAGGGTGAACTGCCCGTTGATGACCTGGCCCGACATGCCCCTGAAGTGCTCATCGAGCGACTCGTCGGGATACTCGTCGATCCGCGTGATGCGTGAGTTCGGAAACACGCTGACGTAGTACTCCATCGCCTCGCGCGCCTGGTCGTCGAACCACAGGCACGGCTGGATGGGTGAGAGCTCGACCATCGATGGCTCCTTCGTTCGCCCCGTTGCTTCGCCTACGCTACGCCGATGCGCCTGCGGCATCGAGGGGCGATTCAGGTCGGCATCCGCCTGTCGGCCGGTTGCTCCGTCGCCGGCGTCGCATCCGCCGCGTGCAGCTGGCCGGCGCCGACCTGGTCGGCGAGGGGAGCCAGGATGCCGCCGCCGTCGACGGCCGGGAGTACCTTCTTCATCAGTCGATCGAGGTCGGCGAGATCAGCGTCGTCGAGCCGATCGAAGAACAGTTCCCGCACGGCCGCGAAGTAGCCCGGGGCGGTGGACCTGAACAGCTCGACCCCGCGGTCGGTGAGCGTCGCAACCACCACGCGCTTGTCGTCGTTCGAGCGACTGCGCCGCACGCGCCCGTCGGCTTCCAGCCGCGCGACCACGTGCGAGAGCCGGGACGGAGACGCAGCCATCAGCACCCCCAGCCGCGACATCGACATCGACCGCCCCTCGCTCAGGTTGAGGTGGTTGAGCACCAGGAACTCGAACTGTCCGATCTGGGCGTCGGCGAGGAGGCGCGAGTTCAGCTCGGCGGGGATTCCATGGGCGACGATGGCGAACCGGATCCAGGCGGTGCGCTGGAGGACGGAGAGGTCCTGCCCAGGAGAAGCATCACTCATCGCTCCATCCTACAGATACTTGACGCTTCAAATACTTCGCAGTAGCGTGTGTCGGGAGGGCGGATCGCCCGCCATCCATGGCCCGAGAGGGAGCATCATCGTGACGTCACGCGTCGGCATCAGTACGGATCAGACCCGCACGATTCGCGTGCGGCACCGACTCATTGCCGTCGCTGTTGCGGTGGCCGCGCCGCTCATCGTGTGGGTCGTCGCCTCGCTGACGGGAGCGTCGCTCGAGGTCACCAGCCCACTCGCGGGAACGATGCGGATCGACGCGCTTCTCGTCATCGTGACTGCCGTGGCGCTTGCCCTCGCTGCCTGGGGCGTGCTGGCGCTGCTCGAGCGGTTCACCTCGAACGCGCGGCGGGTCTGGACGATCATCGCCGTTGCGGTGCTCGTGCTCTCAGTACCGCCGCTCGCCTTCCTCGACGCGACGGTCGGCACGAAGGTGGCTCTCGCGGTCATGCATGTCGTGACCGGGCTCGTGCTCATCTTCATGCTGCGGCGCGGCGCTCGCACCGCGTAGCGGGGGGCCGACGGCGGCATCCACATCAGGGCTCGTCATTTCAATTGCAACCTGAAGGTTGCGGTATCGCTCCGCAATGTGCAACTATCAAGTTGCACTAGTTGGGGACTGATTCATGAAAGAGGGAAAGATTGTGAGCATGACCGACAACCAGCCATCCGTCATCGACGAGGGCACGTTCACCGTGCGGCGCACCATCAGCATCGGTGCGCCCATCGAGAAGGTGTGGACCGCCGTCACCGATCCCGAACACATCTCGAAGTGGTTCGGTCGCGTGGTGCTCGACGGTGCCGGCCCCGGGGCCGAGGGCACCATCACCTTTCCCGAGTACGGCTCCGTGCCGCTGCGGATCGAGGCGACGGATGCCCCGCGCATGGTCTCGTACCGTTGGGGCAACGATGACGCGGCCGGCCACCTGGCCGACACGATCGACGACGAACACTCGACGGTCTTCACGTTCACCCTCGAGCAGGTGCCCGGCGGCACGCAGCTCACCGTCGTCGAGACCGGGTTCGAGCTCACCTCCGACCCCGCCGCGAACATGGCGAGCCACAGCGAGGGCTGGGTCGTCGAACTCGACAAGCTCGTCGTACTGCTCGAGGGCGACGCGTGACCACTGGAACGCTGGTCCCGGTGTTCGCCGCACTCGGCGATGAGACCCGGTGGAGCATCCTGGCGGCACTCGGCGAGGGCGACGCGTCGGCGTCGGCCCTCGCCGGGCGCCTCCCGGTGACTCGCCAGGCGATCGCGAAGCACCTCGCGGTGTTGCAGGAGGTGGGCCTCGTCGAACCCGTGCGGGCCGGTCGCGAGGTGCGGTTCCGCGTGATCGGGTCGCAGCTCGGCGACACCGCCCGCCGGCTCGAAGCCATCGGCGTCGAGTGGGATCGCCGTCTCGCTGCGATCAAGGAGATCGCCGAAGGGTTGTGAGCAGGTCGCCGGATGTCACATCCATCGCCGGATGTCACATCGATCGCCCGGCCGGTGTCTGCATGTCGACCGCATTACTGCAACGACATCGGAGGACACGATGACCGACGCCCGCATCCGACGTAGGGTCGAAGGCATGAGCACGGGTGCCGAGGACGACCCGTTCATCGCCCACCGCAGCCTCCTCTTCACGGTCGCGTACGAGATGCTCGGTTCGGCGGCCGACGCGGAGGACGTGTTGCAGGAGTCGTGGCTGCGATGGGCCGATGTCGACCAGTCGCAGGTGCGCGACGCACGCGCGTACCTCGTTCGCATCGTGACCCGGCAGTCGCTCAACCAGATTCGCACGCAGGCACGGCGGCGTGAGCAGTACGTCGGCGAGTGGCTGCCCGAGCCGTTGCTCACGAGTCCGGATGTCGCTGACGACGTCGAGCTCGCCGAGAGCGTGTCGATCGCGATGCTCACCGTGCTCGAGACGCTCGGCCCGGCCGAGCGGGCCGTGTTCGTACTTCGCGAGGTGTTCGACGTGCCCTATGACGAGATCGCCGAGGCGGTCGGCAAGTCACTCGCGTCGGTGCGGCAGATCGCGCATCGCGCCCGTCAGCATGTTGCCGCCCGACGCCCGCGGGTGGCGGTGGACCGTGCCGAGCAGATGGAGGTCGTGTCGCGGTTCGTCACCGCGGTCAACACGGGCGACCTGCAGGCCCTCATGGACGTGCTCGCTCCCGATGTCGTCGCGGTGGCTGATGGCGGCGGGCGGGTGCGCGGGGCTGCCCGCCGGCCGATCGTCGGCGCGGAGCGGCTGGCGAAGTACCTCCTCGGCGGCCTCGCGAAGCTCGACGCGCCGTTCGTCGCCCGTCCGATCTGGGTCAACGGCCAGCCCGGCGCGCGGGCCGAGGTCGACGGCGAGCTGGCAGGCGCCGTGAGCGTGGTGGTCGAGCACGGGCGCATCACGCGCATCTTCTCGGTCGCCAATCCCGACAAGCTGGCGCGATTCGACGTGGTGTCGCTGCTCGCCCGGTGAGTGTCGCGGTCGCGTCGAGGCCGCGTGCGGCTCAGTAGATGTGCAGCTTCTCCAGCAGCGCGAACGTGTCGTCGAGGGTTTCGAAGAGGTCCTTGTTGTGCTTGATCATCTTGCTGCGCATGTAGACCCGCAGCCACTGCTTGTACATGAAGTTCTCGTAGCGATCGAATGCGTCGCGCAGCGGGAGATCTTTCTGCCCGATGAGCCCGGCGAGGAACATGGCGCATTCGAAGCCGAGGGAGATCGACTGGAAGTACGGTGAACCGATGGCCGAGTCGCCGGCCAGGAAGGCCGGTGCCTTCGCGAACGGATGATCAGATGCTTCGAGCGCGTGCCACTTCCGGCTGGTCACGTTTCGAGCGTGATACAGGTCGAGCGGTATACGCACGACCTCCAGGTCGCCGACGATCTCGCCACCCGTCTCGTGCGTGATCCGGTTGATGAAGCGGTCCATCGAGAGGGTGACGCCGGGCAGGTTGTCGCGCAACCATGCGGCGTCGAAGCGCGGCGGCATCGCCTGGAACTCCGATTCGGTGATGTTCACGATGCCCGTCACGTGGCTGACGCCCTGGTCGTAGTAGGTGCGATGCACCGCGGGAATGAACTTGTAGCTCTCGTTCTCCGCGTTCTTGTAGTACTTGCAGTACTCGTCGCAGACATACGTCTGGCTGTAGAGGAACGTGATCACCAGGGCATACTCGAGTCGCACCTTGAAGACGTTGGTGTCGCCGCCCTCCCCGCCGAAGGCGGGAGAGATGTGATCCCGTAGCAACGACCGGCTTCCCGTGCAGTCGATCAGGATGTCATCCGGTCCGGTCAGCTCGAGTGCATCGTCTGAGGTGAGTTCGCCGACGACGCGGGTGACCGTTCGGGTTCCACGCTGGTCGATCAGGTCGCTGAGCGCCTGCTCGATCGCGTTGAGCGGGCAGAAGCCGAGTGTCCACTGGAGCAGCAGAGCCCGCAGGTCGGCCGGAATCGCCTC
>DASSBT010000186.1:0-4964 GCA_035698465.1 Agromyces sp.
CGGCTCGGCGTGACCACGCGCACGATCCGCAACTACGCCGCACAGGCGAACGCGGGCAGCGCGATCGTCGAGTCCGGGCCTGCGGGCTATCGGCTCGACCGCGCCGCATGGGCCGCACGCGCGACCGTACCCCGCCGCACATCGACCCCCGCCGCTCGTGTCGCCAGGGTCATCCGGGAGCTCATCGACGCTACCGACGGACTCGACGTCTACGACACCGCAGCGGCGAACCACGTGAGCGACTCGACGCTCGAAGCCGACCTGGCCAGGGTGCGCACGAGGCTCGAGGGCACCGGACTCGTGCTCGTACGGCAGGGACCTCGCATCACGCTCGAAGGCCCAGAGACGGCGAGCCGTCGCCTGCTCGGGGCGCTCTTCCGCGACGAATCGGCACGCGGCATGCTCGAACTCGACACGCTCCGAGCGGCATTCCCCGAGGTCTCTGCGTTCCGTGCTGCGCTCATCGACGGGCTCGCAGAGGCCGGCTACGCACCCAACGAGTACGGTCTCAACGACGTACTGCTGCACACGGCGATCGCGCTCGACCGGGTCTCGAGGAACCACCTGCTCGATGAGTCCGATGCCCCGCCGGCGGCGGCTGGGGCCGTCCCCCGGTCGAACGACGCGGCCGACGGCCCGCTCGCCGAGATGCTCGGCCGCCTCGTCGCCGAGCATTTCGGCACGGCCATCGGTGCGGTCGAGCTCTCGCACCTGACCCGGCTCCTCGAGACCAGGGCCGCGACCCGCACGGCAGCGTCGCGGCATCCGGATGCCGCGGAGCGCCCGGTCTCGCCGCGCGTGCCGCTCGTACGGCGGATCGCGACGAGCGCGTCATCCGCCTATCTCATCGATCTCGACGACGAGGACTTCATCGACCGTCTCGCGCTGCACGTCGACAACCTGGTCGCGCGGGCGAGCGATGCGAGCTACTCGCGCAATCCCCTGACGAGTTCGATCAAGGCCGCATACCCGCTGATCTACGAACTCGCGGTGTACATCGCGAGCGAGCTCGCCCGCACCGAGGGGATCTCGGTGAACGACGATGAGATCGCCTACATCGCGATGCACGTCGGCGCGTACCTCGACCAGCGTCGCTCCCGCGGCGAGGTCGTGCGCGTCGCCGTGTCGGCACCGGCGTACCACGACGTGCACACCTCGCTGGCCGCTCGCGTTCGCGCGGCCCTCGACGACGACGTCGAGATCGTCGGCTCCGACTCTGCCGACGCCGCTGATCTCGTGGTCGCGGTGCTCACGCCGTCGGTGCCGGTCGAGCGACTCGTGGTGGTGGCGCCCTTCCCGACCGACCCCGATCTCGATCGCATCCGCAACGAGGTGGCGAGCGTGCGTCGCGCGCGCCGTCGCGCCCGGCTGGCCGCGTCGCTGTCGCGGTACATCGCTCCAGAGCTCTTCGTGCGCGGCCTGCGCGGACTCGACCGAGACGGCGCGATCCGGATGCTGGGCGAGCGCATGATCGCTGCGGGCGTGATCGATGACGCGTACGTCGAGGGGGCGCTCGAACGCGAGCGCATGTCGTCGACCGCGTTCACCGAGCATCTTGCGGTGCCGCACGCGATGACGATGAGTGCCCGGCACACGGCGATCGCCATCGCCGTCGACGACGCGCCGATCGATTGGGGCGGAGCGCAGGTGAACGTGGTCGCCCTCATCGCATTCGCCGAGAGCGGGCGGGCGGAGTTCCAGGAGGTCTTCGACCAGTTCGTCGAGGCGTTCTCCGAGCGGGAGAACGTGCTGCGACTCGTGCAGGGGGCCGGCGACTACCCGGGGCTCCTCGCAGAGCTCGCGCGACTGATGGAGCCGCACGGAGCGTAGCCCGTCGACCGTTCGGCGGCCTCAGCCCGGCCGGAGCGGGCTCGAACCTGCCCGGCTCGACGACAGGGCTGCTACGGGATGGGCACGGGAACGACGCCGTGCGGTGCCAGCCCGGCCGCGCCGCCGTCTTCGGCGGTGAGCACCCAGATGCCGTCGTCGTGCACGGCCACGGTGTGCTCCCAGTGCGCGGCATCCGCACCGTCGGCAGTCGTCACCGTCCACTCGTCGTCGCGAACGAACGTCTCGATGGCCCCGGCCACGATCATCGGCTCGATCGCGACCACCAGGCCGGGCTTGACCGCAGGACCCTTGCGATCGACCCGGTAGTTGAACACCGGCGGCTCCTCGTGCATGGTGCGCCCGATGCCGTGACCGACGTAGTCGGTCAGGATCCCGAAGTGCTCCCCCGATGACTCGACGGCATCCTCGATGGCGGCGCCGACCTCGTTGAGATGGCGGGCGGCGGCCAAAGCGGCGATGCCGTGCCAGAGCGACTGCTCGGTGACCTCCGAGAGCCGCTCGCGCGCGGCGACCACCTCGGGCCGCGCGGGGTCGGGCAACACCACGGTGAACGCCGCGTCGCCGTTCCAGCCACGGATCTCGGCGCCGCCGTCGACCGAGACGATGTCGCCGGGGCGGAACGGACGGTCACCGGGGATGCCGTGCACGACGTCGTCGTCGACGGACACGCAGAGGGTGTGCCGGTACCCGGGCACGAGCTGGAAGTTCGGCACGCCGCCGAGGCCGCGGATCACGCGCTCCGCCGCCGCGTCGAGGTCGAGGGGTGTCGACCGCGGCGTGAGCACGCGTCGTGCCTCGGCCAGCGCAGCAGCGGTCGCCGCGCCGGCGGCGCACATCGAACGGAGTTCTGCGGGCGACTTGTAGATCGAGCGGCGGAACACGCGGGTCAGGCCGCGGCGCCGTTGTCGCCGTTGTCGCCGTTCTGCTCGGGTGTCAGTCCGCGAGCGGCGAGTGCGGCGAAGATGCGTGCGGTGACCTCGTCGAGGGTGCCCACGCCGTCGATCTGCTCCACGAGTCCCTGCTCGCGATACACGTCGAGGATCGGGGCGGTCTCGCGCTCGTAGATCGCGAGACGGTTCGCGATGACCTCTTCGGTGTCGTCGGTGCGGCCCTGGTCGATCGCACGCTGCCGGAGGCGGGCGATGCTCTCTTCCTGCGGCACGCTCAGCTCGATCACGGCATCGAGTGATTCACCGCGAGAGTCGAGGAACTGCGCGAGGTCGTCGACCTGGCCCCGGTTGCGGGGGAACCCATCGAGCAGGAATCCGTGCGCGGCATCCGGTTGCTCGAGGCGATCGTGCACGAGTTCGCAGGTCAGCTCGTCGGAGACGAGGTCCCCGGCCTCGATGATCGACTGCACTCGCCTGCCGAGCTCCGTGCCGCCCGTGATGTTCGCCCGGAAGATGTCGCCGGTGGCGATCTGCGGCACGCCGAAGGCCTCCGCGACGAGTACGCCCTGCGTTCCCTTGCCTGAGCCCTGCGGGCCGACGATCAGGAAGCGCGCCGAGTCGGTTGCGGATGCCGCGTCGCCGTGCGGCTCTCGACGGGTGTCGCCCTGGGCCTCACGGGTCATCGGAGCAGCCCCTCGTAGTGGCGCTGCTGCAGCTGCGCATCGATCTGCTTCACCGTCTCGAGGCCGACACCCACGATGATCAGGATGGATGCGCCGCCGAAGGGGAAGTTCGCGTTCGCGCCGACGAGTCCGAGGGCGATGAGCGGGATGAGTGCGACGAGGCCGAGGTAGAGCGACCCGGGAAGCGTGATCCGCGTGAGCACGTAGTCGAGGTACTCGGCGGTCGGCCGGCCGGCACGGATGCCGGGGATGAAGCCGCCGTACTTCTTCATGTTCTCGGCGACCTCGTCGGGGTTGAACGTGATCGCGACGTAGAAGTAGGTGAACCCGACGATGAGCAGGAAGTACACGAGCATGTAGAGCGGCTGGTCGCCCTGCGTGAGGTAGTTCGTGATCCAGACCACCCACGGCTGCGGGTCCTCGCCGGCCTGCGGCTGGTTGAACTGCGCGATGAGTGCGGGCAGGTACAGCAGCGACGAGGCGAAGATGACCGGGATGACGCCGGCCATGTTCACCTTGATCGGGATGTAGGTGTTGTTGCCGCCGTACGTGCGCCGCCCGACCATGCGCTTGGCGTACTGCACGGGAATGCGCCGCTGCGACTGCTCGACGAAGACGACGGCGACCACGATGACCATGCCGACCACCATCACCAGGGCGAAGACGTCCCAGCCGCGTGCCACGCCGATCGCCCAGAGCGAGCTCGGGAAGGTCGCGGCGATCGAGATGAAGATGAGCAGCGACATGCCGTTGCCGATGCCGCGCTCGGTGATGAGCTCGCCCATCCACATGACGAGGCCGGTGCCGGCCGTCATCGTGACCACCATGAGCAGGATCGCGTACCACGCGTCGTTCGTGATGAGCTGCGCACAGGCCGGGTCGCCAGACGGGAACAGCGCACCCGACCGGGCCACGGTGATGAGGGTCGTCGACTGGAGCACGCCGAGCGCGACGGTGAGGTAGCGCGTGTACTGCGTGAGTCGGCTCTGCCCGGCCTGGCCCTCTTTGTACAGGGTCTCGAAGTGGGGGATCACGACGCGCAGCAGCTGCACGATGATCGACGCGGTGATGTACGGCATGACGCCGAGCGCGAAGATCGACAGCTGCAGCAGCGCGCCGCCCGAGAACAGGTTGACGAGCTCGTAGAGGCCCGATGCGCCCTGGCTGGCCGCCAGGCATACCTGCACGTTCGCGAAGTCCACGAACGGTGTCGGGATGAAGGACCCCAGCCGGAACAGGGCGATGATGCCCAAGGTGAAGCCGAGCTTGCGGCGAAGATCCGGCGTGCGGAAGATCCGCCCGATGGCGTTGAACACTCGTCCTCCTGTTGCTCCGTCGTGGAGCCCTGTCGCTCCGTCGTGGAGTCAGTCCGTATGCGGCTCGAGCCTGTCGAGACCCCCGTGAATCATACGCGAGGTCCCGACAGGCTCGAACACGCTGGTCGTACTGCGGCCTACTTGACCGAGCCGCCGGCGGCGACGATCTTCTGCTCAGCCGAGCCGGAGACCTTGTCGACCTCGACGTTGAGCTTCACCTGGAG
>DASSBT010000187.1:0-17805 GCA_035698465.1 Agromyces sp.
GGGCGACCCACGAAGCGGGAACGACGCGACCTCGAGCGACTGCGCGGACGATGACGAACCGCCGCAGTCGGCGGCATGCCGGTCGCCCGCCCGCCCGGGCGTAGCCTGAAGCGGTGCAGAAGGAACTGACCCACGAACCCGACGCCCGACGCTATGTGCTGCGTGTCGACGGCGACATCGCGAGCGTGCTCGACTACCGCGTGCTCGGCGACTCGATCGCCTTCACGCGCACCTTCACGAATCCGCCCTACCGCGGAGGCGGCCTCGCGGGCGAGCTCGTCGCGTTCGCCGTCGACGATGTCGAGGCGACATCCGATCGGCATATCGTGCCGAGCTGCTGGTACGTCGGCGAGTGGTTCGACCGCCATCCCGACCGTGCGGCGCTGCTCGACCCGCGCACCGTGTGAGGGCATGCCGATGAGGGGATACTCCGCCGCCCAGGTACGGGACGCCGAGGCACCGCTGCTCGCGGCAGGCGAGCCGCTGATGCGGCGAGCGGCCGCAGCGCTCGCCCGCGGCATCCGTCGCGAGCTCGAAGCCACGGTCGCTGCCTCAGGACCGGTCGTGCTGCTCGTCGGGTCCGGCGACAACGGCGGCGATGCGCTGTTCGCGGGGGCGGAGCTGGCCGACGAGGGCGTGACGGTGATCGCCATCCCGACGTCGGTGCGGATGCATCGGGCCGGCGCCGACGCGGCCCTGGCCGCCGGTGTGGGGTTCGTCGACAACTCCGACGCGGATGCCGTGAGTGCGGCGATCGAGTCCGCCGCCGTCATCGTCGACGGCATCCTCGGCACCGGCACGAGCACCGGCACGAGCACCGCTCCCGCGCTCCGTGGCGTTGCGCGCGATCTCGTCGCCGCGGCGATCCCGGTCGTGGCGCGTCGCGGCATCCGAGTGGTGGCGGTGGACCTGCCGAGCGGCATCCATCCCGACGACGGAACGGTGCCCGATGCGACGGTGCTGCCCGCCACCGTCACGGTCACGTTCGGCGCCGCGAAGGCCGGGCTGCTGCGCGAGCCCGGCGCCCGCTACGCCGGTCGGCTCGACGTCGTCGACCTCGGGCTCGGCCCGCACCTGGCGCGCATGACCCCGCTCATCGAGACCGCAGAATGATCGCCGATCAGTACCAGTTCATGGCCTGGGAGTGCGACCACGCGCTGCACGGGCTGCCGTACGCGCTGCTGATGTAGCCGAGGCCCCACGTGATCTGCGTGCGGGCATTCGTCTGCCAGTCGTCGCCGGCCGTGGCCATCTTGCTCCCGGGCAGCGACTGCGGGATGCCGGTGGCGCCGCTCGAGGCGTTGTACGCGGTATACGACCAGCCGGACTCTTTCTGCCACAGGCGGTCGAGGCACTGGAACTGGTCGGCTCCCCAGCCGTGCTGCGAGGCGGCGAGGTCGGCGGCGAAGGCTCGCGCCCCCTCGGGAGTGTTCGCCGCGGCGAGCTCTGCCGCGGCCGCGGCCGCCGCGGCAGCCGCGGCCTCAGCCTGCGCCTGGTCGAAGGCGGCGGCGGCGGCAGTCAGCTTCGCCGCCTCGGCCTTGGTCGTCTTGGTGAGATCGACGACCTTGTCGACGGGAATGCTGCGGTACTCGCTGAGCGATGCGACAGAAGCGGCGAGCCCCGACGCGTCGACCTTGCCCTCGGCTGCGGCCAGTGCCGCGTTCGCGACCGTGATGGTGTCCTCGGCGTTGTCGAGCACGCGGGCCGCGGCGATCGTGCGGTAGGCACCACCTTGTTCGCCGTGCAGGTCGCTCGCGAAGTTGAGCGCCTGCGTGGCGGCGATGCGCTCCTGCGTTGCGACGGCGTTCTGCACGCTGAATCCGGTGCCGACGACGACGCCGATGCCGACGATGGCGCCCGCGGCGATCAGGCGCTTGCGACCGGTGCGTCGGCGGCGGAGATCGCGGCGAGGGTGTTCGGCGTTCGAGACGGAATCGCTGAGCGCGGGGTCGTTCGGAGCAGCGTCGTTCAGGGCAGGGGTGATGGGAGTGTCGTTTCGCATGGGGTCCAGGAGGCTCGGTTCGGATTCGGGGGCATGCCTCCGAGCGAGGCACAAGTCAGCAACTCTGCCGTGCGTAACTGGACAAGTCCTCAGTTTTCCCTGAGCAGGTCATGCACGGGCGTCACGAGGGTCCGAAGGCGTGCGGGCCACGAACGGCCGATCCGGCCCGATCCGGGTACGGTGCTCAGTCGCGCTCGTCGTCGGTTGCGAAGCCGTCGAGCACGGCGCGTTCGCCCGACTCGAGGAGCTCCTCGAACAGCGTGATCTGGAGCCCGGCGGGGGCATCGAGCCTCGAGTTCAGCGACTGCCACGGAGTGACGACCGGTTCGGCGACGACGCGGGCTCCGGCCGCCTCGAGGCGGCGCGTCACGCCCTCGGTGTCGGTGACCTCGAACGCGAGCCGGATGTGCGGGCTCTCGGCACCGCCGGCCTCAACACGATCGATGGCGCGCGTGTGCGTCGGGTTGCCGATCTCGAGCGTCGCCCGACCGGCGTCGAGGATGACCACGCGGTCGTCGCCGCCCTCAGCGAACGCGAGGTACTCGGGGAGGCCCAGCGTGTCACGGTAGAACGCGACCGCCGCGTCGTAGTCAGCGGCCTCGACGACGACACGGAGTTGCAGGACCGGGCGTGCAGCGGCATCCGTCATGCCGAGATCATCGCAGCCGGCGGCCGCGTCCGCGAGTGCCGGTCACTCGGCGGGCGGCGCCGGATACGCGTGCTCGCGCAACAGGCGCGCGAGGTGCACCGCGTTCCGCACGAGCGTCGCGTTCGCCTGCAGCACCGCGTCAGGGGTGACTGCGAGGTCCTTGTAGTCGGTCTTCTCCATCGCGGCACCGTTCCAGTACGTGCCGCCCTGGGCGGGCATCGTGAACCCGACGTCGTTCAGTGCCTGGTGCAGGTCGGCGGTGATCTTGTGCGCGCCGTCCTCGTTGCCGAGCACGGCGGTCGCCGCGACGTGCCCGAAGAGGATCGGGCGGCCCGCGTCATCCGTCGTCGAGAGTTCGGCATCGAGTCGTTCCAGCACACGCTGCGCGACGCTCGACATGTGGCCCAGCCAGGTGGGGGTGCAGATCACGACGATGTCGGACTCGAGGATCCGCGTGCGCAACGACGGCCACTCGTCTCCGTCGCCCATGTCGGCGTCGACCCCAGGTGCGACGTCGAGGTCGACGACCCGAACGATGTCGCCGTCGACGCCGTGTGCCACGAAGCCGCCGAGCAACTGCTCGGCGAGCAATTGGCAGCTCGATGCCGCTGGTGAGTGCTTCAACGTGCAGTTGAGCAGCAGGACAGTCTGGTCGGTGGTGCGCATGCCACGCCTTCCCGGTGCGCCGTCGCGCCCCTCCCATCGTTCCTATCGGTGCGGGGCGTGACTCGGGAAGGCCTTGACAGTCAGGCCGCGTCGCGGTGCACCGGCCAGCAGCGGGCGGTGACGCCGATCGCGTTCCAGACGTTGATCGCGATGACGAGCGTGAGCAGGGCGGCGAGTCGCTCCTCGCCGAGCTCTGCTCGCGCATGGTCGACGAGCACCTCGGGCACGTGCGTCTCGGAGAGGCGGGTGACCGACTCGGTGAAGTCGAGCGCGGCACGCTCGGCGGCGGTGAACAGCGCGGAATCCTGCCAGACCGCGAGCGCGTGGAGCTTCTGCTCCGCGACCCCGGCCGTCCGCGCGTCCTTCGAGTGCAGGTCGACACAGTACGCGCAGCCGTTCAGCTGCGATGCGCGGAGTCGCACGAGCTCTCGCAGCGCCGGTTCGACGCCGGCACGGTCGAGCTCACGGGTGGCCGCATGGTCGAGCGAGGCGACGGCCCGGGAGAACTGCGGCACGAGCTGGTCGAAGTCGAGGCGGACGGGGATGTCGACGAGTGAGGCGGTCATGGTCATGTCTCCACGGTATGGCTGGAACGGCCCACTGGTACAGTCCATTCTGATGCACGAACCGTGGGCCATTCCGGGACTCGACCTGCACGTCGAGGTCGATCGCGACCGAAAGGCGGCATCGCTCGAGGCCGCGCTCCGCGATGCCGTGCGCGACGGGCGGCTGGCCGCGGGATCGCGCCTCCCGTCGTCGCGCACGCTCGCCGCCGACCTCGGGATCGCCCGCAACAGCGTGGCCGACGTGTTCGCGCAACTCGCCGCAGAGGGCTGGCTCGACGCTCGCGTCGGCGCGGGCACCTGGGTGCGATCGCAGACGGCATCCTTCGCACCCGGCCATACGACGGCGGCGCCGATGCCGGCACGTCGGCTCGACCTGCGCGGCGGCATCCCCGACGCATCGGCATTCCCGCGGCGGGTGTGGGCGGCCGCGGCACGTCGTGCGGTGCTCGACGCGTCGTCGGCGGAGTTCGGCTACGCGCCCGGCTTCGGAACGCCCCGGCTGCGGGCGACCCTTGCCGAATACCTCTCTCGTGCTCGCGGCGTCGTCGCGACACCGGAGCACGTGCTGGTCGCGCGAGGCTTCGGCGACCTGCTCGGGCTCGCCTGCAGGAGTCTCGCCGCAACCGGTGCGCGGCGCATCGCCGTCGAGGAGGTGGGCCACGAGGCGCATCGCGAGATCATCCGAGCCGCCGGTCTCGATCCGGTGCCGATCCTGGTCGACCACGACGGTGCCGACGTCGAAGCCCTCGACGGCTCCGTCGATGGCGTGCTCCTCACCCCTGCCCACCAATTCCCGACCGGGGTGCTCCTCGCCCCTGCTCGGCGCATGGCCGTGGTGCGGTGGGCCGAACGCACGGGCGGCCTCATCATCGACGACGACTACGACGGCGAGTTCCGCTACGATCGCAGGCCCATCGGCGCCCTGCAGGCACTCGCACCCGAGCATGTGCTCTATGCGGGCACGGCGTCGAAGAGTCTCGCCCCGGCCGTCGGCCTCGCCTGGGGCGTCGTGCCCGACCGGCTGCTCGATTCGTTCACCGCGGAACGACGCCGCACAGGAGGCACGGCCGACGTGCTCAATCAGCGCACCCTCGACGTGGTCATCACCACCCACGAGTACGACCGCAACGTGCGACGGCTCCGCGGCGTCTACCGGGCGCGTCGGCGAGAAGTCGAATCGCGCGTCGCCGAGGAGCTTCCCGAGTGCCGGGTCACCGGTCTCGCGGCCGGCCTGCACTGCCTCCTCGAGTTGCCTGAGGGCACCAGCGAGGCGCGCGTGAGCGACCGGGCGGCGCGGTTCGGCGTGCGGTTCAGCGGTCTCGAGTCGTTCCGGCTGGCAGGCAGGTCGTGGGGGCATCCGCCCGCCATGGTGATCGGGTACGGCGCTCCCCCAGCACACCGATTCGAGGAGGCGGTCGGCCTCGCCATCCGCGCCGTTCGAGACGTCATCGACGGCCACGACCAGTGATCGTGCGCCCACAGCGGAATCATGGAATCGTCGGAGCCGATCCGAAGGTTGCGAACGTAGCGTGGGCTCCGTGACTCCGCTGGATGGATCCCCGACGCCGAAGCGCATCGATGCACCGCACATGCTGACCGACCGCGCGCAACGCACGCTCGAGTCGATCGACGGGGTCACGCTCGACGAGATGCGGGCGCTGCGCGATGAGACCGAGCGCTTCATGCTGCGCTACAAGTTCGGCATGGACGAGGTGATCACGAAGCTCTCCATCCTGCGCGAGGAGTTCAGCCAGAATCACGACTACAACCCCATCGAGCACATCTCGAGCCGCCTGAAGAGCCTCGACAGCGTCATCGCGAAACTGCAGCGCAAGGGCATCGAGGCGAGCTTCGACACCATCCGCGAGACGATCACCGACATCGCCGGCGTCAGGGTGACCTGCAGCTTCGTCTCGGATTCGTACCGCCTCGCCGAACTCCTCACCGCGCAGCGCGACATCCGGGTGCTGCGCGTGAAGGACTACATCGCCGAGCCGAAGACGAACGGCTACCAGAGCCTGCACCTGATCGTCGAAGTGCCCGTCTTCCTCTCCACGGGTGCGCATCCGGTGGCCGTGGAGGTGCAGATCCGCACGATCGCGATGGACTTCTGGGCGAGCCTCGAGCACAAGATCTACTACAAGTACGACCGGCAGGTGCCGGCCGAACTCCTGGAGCGACTCACGGATGCCGCGCACACGGCAGCTGAGCTCGATGCGCGCATGGAGCGGCTGCACCGAGAGGTGCACGGCGCCCCGGCGCACGAGCGCGGGCCGATCGCGATCTGAACCGCTCAGGCGAGCGCGGCGAACGCGGCCCGACCTGCCTCGCTGATCCTGAGCGACCGATCGCCCGGCACGCGCACCACCCATCCGTTTTCGAGCAGCCGGTCGAGCAGGTGCGCGCCGAGCCGGCCGGCGATGTGGGGGCGGCGCTCCGTCCAGTCGAGGCATCCACGCACGACCGGGCGGCGCGACGCGGCATCCGGCCCGGCCTCATCGACACCCAGGCGTTGCGCAAGCGTGCCGCTGGTGTCGAGGATGCGACCGGGTGCGCCGGCCTCGAGCGGTGCGAGCGTGCCCTCGGCGACCAGTGCGTCGGCGAGTTGCAGCGCGACCCGGCCCGCCAGGTGGTCGTAGCACGATCGCGCCTCGGCGAGCCGGGCGGCCGTCGTCGACTGCGCATACGAGGACACCGGTCGCCGCGGGGCGAGCAGCTGCAGCGCCTCGACGGCGTTCGCGACTGCCGGGCCGGCGAGCGCGAAGTAGTGGTGTCGGCCGAGTCGTCGGTCGGTCACCAGCCCCCCGTCGACGAGCTTCGCGAGATGGGCGCTCGCGGTCGGCGGCTTCACCCCCGCGATCGCGGCGAGGTCGCTCGCCGGCAGCGATCGCCCGTCGAGCAGCGCCACGAGCATCGCTGCCCGAGCGGGCTCGCCCATCAGCCGGGCGGGCGTGGCGAGGTCGGCGTCTCCGTGCATACCGCCAAAGATACGTCGATGACACTTCGCCCGTCACCGAAGTGTTGCGACCGTACGGTCGAAGCATGATCGAGATCACCGACCGGGCCGACGTCGCACGGATCCTCGCCGATCCGCGTTTCCTGGTTCCCGAGGCGGATGCCGCAGCCGAGACCTCGTTCGACCGGTTCCGTGCTGGGGTCTCGCGCTTCGTGAACGGCGCCGTACACGAGGAGCGCCGTGCGCGGCTCGAGGCCATGCTCGCGACGCTCGACCCGCGGATGCTCTCCGAGGACGCGGCGGCGCGGACGCGCCGGATGCTCGACGCGAACGACCGGCCCGGCGCCACGCTCACCGCGGACGCCGCGCACCATGTGCCCGTTGCGACACTCGCCCGTGCGCTCGGATTCCGCCACCCCGACGGAGCATCGCGGCTCGTCGCTCGTATCGCAGGCCGCTACCCGACCGGACGACCGACGGATGCAGGCGACGCCGCGGCCGAGGATTCGGCGATCGAGCGGCTGCGTGCGACCTCCGGTGCGGAGGGTGGCGAGGCCGACCTCCGCGTTCAGCTGCTCGTGCAGGCGCACGCGGCCACGGGCGCGCTCGTCATCGGTGCGATGCGGCGGCTCGCGGCATCCGGCGATTCTGGGGCGACGACGCATGACCTGCTGCACCAAGTGCTCCGCGATGACCCTCCCGTGCCGAGCACGCGCCGCGTCGGGCCCGATGACCCGACCGTCGTGCTTCGCCTCGACGGACCCGACCGCGACACCGTCGCCGGGCACGAGCGGCGCGTGCTGGCGTTCGGCGTGGGCCCGCGTCGCTGCCCGGCGCCGTATCACGCGGTCGCCATCGCCGGCGCCATCGTCGACGAGTTGCGTCGAGGCGCGCAGAACCATCGCGGCTCGTCGCCTGATGACCGCAACCCCGAGACGAAAGGAATCACCTGTGCCGACCGCACCTGACTTCCATGCCATGCACCGACCCGGTGCACCCTTCGTGCTTCCCAACGCCTGGGACCTCGCGTCGGCCAGGTGGCTGCACGCCGCCGGCCACCCGGTCGTCGGCACCACGAGCCTCGGCGTCGCGTTCGCCGCCGGGTGCCCCGACGGCGCGGGCGAAACGGCTGCCGAGACCTTCGACCTCGCCGCGCGCATCACGGCAGCGGGCATCCCCGTCACGGTCGACATCGAGGCGGGCTTCTCCGACGACCCCCACGAGGTCGGCGAGTATGCCCGCCGCCTCGCCGAGCTCGGCGTCGTCGGAGTGAACATCGAGGACTCCGACTCCTCGGGTCGCCTCGTCGATGTCGAGTCCGCCGCCCGCAAGATCGCGGCGATCGCGGCCGCGGCACCCGGGCTCTACCTCAACGCCCGCACTGACCCCTTCTGGCTCGAGGCCACGACGGATGCCGCGAAGAGGCGCCGTGATGCCGTCGACCGTGCGCACCGCTACCTCGCCGCCGGCGCCTCAGGCGTGTTCGTGCCGGGCGCGATCCCGCTCGACGTCATGGCGGCCCTCACCCGCGACATCCCGGCGCCCGTCAACGTGCTCGTGCAACCGGGCGTCACGGTGCGGGAGCTCGCCGCCGCCAGCGTCGCACGGATCAGTACGGGGTCGCTGCTCTTTCGCGCGGCGCTCGGTGCAATCGAGACCGCCGCCCGCGCCATCCGCGATGACGTGTACGTTCCCGATGCCACGGTGCCCGATTACGGCCGGGTCGCCTCGATGCCCTGAGGCATCTGCTCATTCGGGGTTGCGCGCGCGACTCGGTTGCACCCGCGTGGGCTCGCCCGGCATCTTCGGGAAGTCGGGCGGGAACGGCAGTTCGCCGAGGCCGTCGTCGAGGTCGCGCGCCCACCACTCCAGCAGCGTGTCGATGCGGCCGGGGTTCTCGCGCATGCCGGCCCAGGGGTCGCCGACCTCACGCAGGCGATCGGGCACCGTGCGGATCGTGAACTGCTGCGGATCTGCGCTCTCGAGCTCGTCCCACTCGAGCGGGCACGAGACCGACGCGTATGGCAGAGGCCTCGGGCTGTAGGCACCCGCCATCGTGCGGTCGCGGTTTGCCTGGTTGTAGTCGATGAAGATGCGGTCGCCGCGCTCCTCCTTCCACCACGCCGTCGTGACCTCATCGGGCATCCGGCGCTCGAGTTCTCGGCCGAGCGCGATCACCGCGTGACGTACGTCGAGGAACTCGTGCCGGGGCTCGATCGGCGCGAACACGTGGATGCCGCGGCTGCCCGAGGTCTTCACGAACGGCGTGAGCCCGACCTCGGCCATCACGTCCCGCAGCGCGAGCGCGGCGGGCACGGCCTCGGCGAAGCCGGTGCCGGGCTGCGGGTCGAGGTCGATTCGCAGCTGGTCGGGGTTGTCGGTGTCACCCGCACGCGAGGGCCACGGATGGAACACGATCGTGTTCATCTGCGCGGCCCACACGGCGCCCCCGGGTTCGTCGAGCACGAGCTGCGGATGCTTCCGCCCGCTCGGATAGGTCACACTCACCGATCGAACCCACTCGGGCGCGCCCTTCGGCGGGTTCTTCGAGAAGAACTGCTCGCCGTCGACGCCCTCTGGGAATCGCTGGAGCGACACGGGGCGGTCGCCGTTCGCCTCGATGAACGGGCCACCCACGGCGACGAGGTACTCGGCGAGCTCGAGTTTCGTGATGCCCACTTCGGGCCAAAGCACGCGCGTCGGTGACGAGATCCGCACGTCGCGATCGCCGTGCGGACCAGGGACAGTGAGCGTGACAGCAGCGTCGGCCATGTCTGCGACGCTACTCCCCCGCACCGACGACGGTCGGGCGACGCGACGCGTCGAACGCGTCCGCGAGGGTCGCGGAACGCCGCAGTGGGCGATCGGTTCGTGTCACGCGGTCGCGTACCGGTGCGCCGAACGTTCCCGTGCCTTGGCCGCCTCGACCTCTCGGTTCTTCGGCGGCGCATTGGTGACGAGATCGTCGAGCAGATGCCGCGTGATGTGCGCGATCTCGGCAACCGCCCGGTCGAACGCCTCGGCGTTCGCCTTCGACGGTTTCGTCGATCCGCTCACCTTGCGCACGAACTGCAGTGCCGCCGCATGCACCTCGTCGTTGGTGGCTACCGGCTCGAAATTGTGGAGGGTGTGGATGTTCCTGCACATGTCCCGAGCCTAACCCCGTGTTTGCGAGAGCGCCTCCGTCCCGCTCGAGACGCCTTCGTAGTTGCCCGCGAGTCCGGCGGCACCCGAGTCCGACAGCTCGGCGAGCGACGCAGTGAGATACGGCACGACGGCGTATACGGCGATCGCGAGGGAGGAGAGCACGATCCACGTCCACCCGATGCGGGTTCCGGCGCGGCGAGGTGCGGCGACGCCGGTGCTGTTCGCGGCGCCGGCGGGAAGAGGCGGTCGTTCGGTTCCTGTGGTCATGCGCCACACGCCACGAGCGCAGTACGCCGGCCGTAATCGGGTCAACCCCCGCATCGGATGCCGCGATCAGGCCTGCTCGGCGCGCGCCTTGTCGCGTGCGGCATCCGCTGCCGCTGCCTCCTCGGGAGTCGGCGCCGTGCCGCCGAGGCTCCGCGGCTGCCACCACGCGCCCGTGCCGTCAACGGGGTACTCACGCTGCAGCCGGTCGACGAGCCGCTGCAGAGACGTGCGCAACCGTTCGGTTGCGACACGGGTGTCGTCCTCTGCCTGCACCATCATGGGCGGGCCGAACGCGAAGGTGACCGGCACGCCGAAGCGCTCGAAGAACCCCACCCGATGCCGCTTCGTGAGGAGTCGGTGGCCGCCCCACACGGCGACGGGGATGATCGGCACCCCGGCCTCTGCGGCGAGGCGCACCGCACCGCTCTTGAGGTCTCGCACGGTGAACGAGGCGCTGACCCCGGCTTCGGGGAACACCCCGAGCAGCTCGCCGTCGCGGAGGGCGGTCACCGCGTTCGCGTACGCTGCGGCGCCGGCCTTCATGTCGACCGCGATGTGCCGCATGCCGCGGAGCAACCACCCGACGACGGGCTTGTCGAAGGCGCTCTGCTTCGCCATGAACCGGATGCGCCGGCGGGTTGCGAGCCAGGTGACCCATTCGACGAGCGCGAACTCGAGATAGCCGAAGTGCGTCATCGCGAGCACGGCGCCACCAGTGGTCGGCAGGTGCTCTGCGCCGATCACGCGTCGCTTCAGGCCCCAGAAGCCGAACAGACCACGACCCGCGACGATCGCGGTGCTGTAGATCGGCTCACTCGTGCGTTGGCGCTTCATGAACTGATCGTAGGCCGATGCGCTGGGCGGCGCCTGTGGCCGCCTGGTGCCGGACTTGGCCCCGGACCTTGCCCACGGACACCTCGACGCCGCCCTCCTCGAGCGGCGAGGTCGCGGGGTGCTCCTCACCGAGCGCGGTCGCACCCTCGCGAGTAAGGGGCGCGAGTTGCTCGACGGCCGGTCGGCGGGTTCGTCACATCGATGCCTGATGGCGGTCTGGCATGGGATGCAGCCGGAACAGTCTCACGACCCTGCCCGAGTCGCGCTCGTACGCGCGATACCCCGGCCACTGCGCCTCGATGCGCGCCCAGGCCTCTTCGCGTGCGGCGCCATCGGCGATGAGGCTCGCGCACACCGGCATCCGCCGGCCGCGCACGGTGATCGCGGCGTCGGAGTGCGCGAGCAGGTTGTAGGTCCAGCTCGGATGCCGCTCCTGTGCGAATGTCGTGCCCGCCACGATCGCCCGCCCGGCGCCATCGGGTGTGTACATCAGGTACGTGTCGCGAGGCTCTCCCGTTCGTGCGCCGGTCGAGTGCAGCACGAGCGAGGGCACGAGGAGCCCGCTGAGCTGCACACTGCCGCGAGTCAGCCACTTGAGCAACCGCTCGATGGGCGGGAGCACGACGGGCGCGAGAGCCCGGAACGGGCGCGTGCGGGTGAGCGGCGCGATCACGGAGCGCACGACCTGCAGAACGGTGGCCATCCGCCCATTCTGGTCGGGGCGCCACCCTCACGGATAGTCCGTCGCCGTCACCTCTCCCCGATGTGCCGCTACTCCCCCGCGAGCGGGCCGTCAATCCCCTGCGCGTACCGGCGACGTGGCCGTACCGTGGCTGTAGGCCGCCGCGACCGCAGTTCCGAGCTGGATGATGGGAGAAACCATGACCGACGCACTGCGCCCGGACGAGCCCGTCGAGGGCGAGTACACCGACTCCGAACTCCCGCGCAGTGCCGAACTGCTGAACGGCGACGATCCGCTCGGAGCCATCCCGGTGGTCGCCGGCGAGGGCGAGTACACCGACTCCGAACTGCCGCCCAGCGCCGAGTTCCCGAACGACGGCGACGATCTCGTCGGAACCACCCCGGTGGTCGCCGTCGAAGGCGAGTACACCGACTCCGAACTGCCGCTCAGCGCCGAGCTGCCGAAGGAGGAATACGACGAGGGCGACGACCTGCTCGGCGACACCGAGGAGTTCGATGTCGAGGTCATCGAGATCGACGACGACGACCGCATCTGATCGTTCCGATCGTCTGGTCGGCCCGCTGACCTGTGCGGCGTGATCACCCCTCGTCGGGTGGGTCCGCCGAGGTCGACTCACGTTCGCTCGCGACGGCGGCGCGTGCCGCGGTGAGTTCGGCTGCGGCATCCGCTGCACGACGCTCGGCACGTTGCATGCGCCGGATCGCGAGCGTCGGCGCGCTGTGGCGGGCGTGAACGCGGTCGTGCTCCTCGTCGACGCCGGCGATGATGTAGGCGCCCGCGATCAAGATCACCTGCGCCGAGAAGTTGAACCAGAGCAGCAGGGCGATGAGCGAGGCGAACGAGGCGAGCAGCGGGTTGCTCGAAGCCCCGCCGACGAAGAGCGCTGAGAGCAGCTGCAGCGCGGTGAGCCCGACGCCGCCGATGAGCGCGCCCGTCCAGAGTGACCTGGCGTTCGGACGAAGCCCCGACAGCAGTCGAAACATCGCGGCGATCACGATGGTGTCGATCACGAAGATCACGAGGATCGAAACGGCGCGGGTCGAGACCTCGTAGACCGGGTCGCGTTCGGTGACGCCGAACCAGCCGAACAGCACCTCGAGGGCCGCCGTGCTGAAGAAGGTGACCGCCGCGGCGACGGCGAGGGCTGCGCCGAAGCCGATCGCGAGCAGGAGGTCGCGAAGCAGCAGCCAGAGGAAGAAGGTGTGGTCTTCGGTCTTGTCGGCGAGGTCGCGAAACGCCTTGCGGAGCGATCCGATCGCGCCGATCGCCGCACCGACGAGACCGATGAGCGCGATGGTTCCGGTGATCGAGAGGGTGATCGGCTGCACGAGGTCGTCGGCGCTGATGATGCCGTCTTCGCCGATCAGGCCCGGGATGGCGGTGCCGATCGTCGTGACGAGGGCCTCCATCGCATCGGGGCGCCCCGAGAGCCAGATGCCGCCGATGGCGAAGCCGAGGAAGACCCCGGCGAATACCGAGAACAGCGCGCGGTAGGTCACGCTGTCGGCGAGCATGGGCCCGTGGTGCTCCATGTAGAGCAGCACGGCGCGCACGGGCTTGGTCGCGAGCGCCCAGGCGATGGCCCGTCTGCCCCACGCGACGATCCCCGCGAATGCTCCCGTCTTCGCCTGCGTCGTCTGATCGCCCATTCCGTCAGGCTATCGATGGGTGACCGCCACAGCAGGAGCTTGACACGACGCCACGGAAGCCCGTCGAGACGCGAACGGGGGCCGCCGAAGCAGCCCCCGTTCGTTCAGTCGATGCCGGTCAGTACCAGCCCTGCGAGTTGAACGTGTCCCATGCGCCGCACGGTGAGCCGTAGCGGCCCGCGATGTAGCCGAGGCCCCATGAGATCTGCGTGGCGGGGTTCGTCTCCCAGTCGGCGCCGGCCGTCGACATCTTGCTGCCGGGCAGGGCCTGCGGGATGCCGTACGCACCACTCGGGTTGGATGCGTAGACATTCCAGCCCGACTCGTGGTTCCAGAGCTCGACGAGGCAGCCGAACTGGTCGTCGCCCCAGCCGTACTGGCCGAGCATTCCTCGGGCGATGGCCTGGGCTTCCGTCGGGTTGGACGGCGCGGCCGGCCGCGACGGAGCCGAGGAGGTCGCCTCCTCCGCCGCGGCGGCCTCGGCTGCAGCCTGCGCGGCGGCCGCGGCGGCAGCCGCGGCCTGCGCTGCGGCCTCTGCCGCGATGCGGTCGGCTTCTGCGACGGCGGCGCGCACCGTCTCGGTGTGCACGGCCGTGGTGTCGACGAGGTGGAAGACACGCTCGGGGGCGAGCAGCTTGTAGTCGGCCAGCGCCGCAACGGATGCCGCGAGCTGGGCGGCATCCGTCTTGCCCTGGGCTGCGACGATGGTGTCGTTCGCACCGGTCAGCGTGTCTTCTGCCGCCTTTACGGCGCGGGCTTCGAGGATGCCGCCATGCGAATCGAGCTGGTCGATGTTGAGGTCGGTCGCCTCGGTGAGCGCACGGGTCTCGGCGATCCGATCGTTCTGGCCGGCTACGGCGCCCTGCACGGCGAAGCCGGTGCCGACCATCGCGCCGATGGCGGCGACGGCGCCGACCGCGAGGAACGTTCCTCTGCGTCGGCCTTTCTCGGGGCGCTTGGACCGGCGTGTGGCGGTCTCGGGCTGGATTTCTGGAGCGATGTTGTTCGTGGAGGAAGAAGGCTGGTTCTGCATAACTTTCACGGGCGAACCGCGAGCGGGTACTCGACGGCTCTGGACTCGGCGTTCCACGGACGCGGGGGCGCCCGGGCGAAGGGGCCAGTTTGCCGAGAAGACATGTACGAGTCCTCACATGTTCCTGTGAATGTCATCCAAGCCATTGACGATTGCTCAACATCAGGAGGTGAGTTCACGTCGGATGGGTGAGCCCTTCAGGCCTCGTCGCGGTGCTCGCCGCGCAGCTCTATGCTGATCTGCTCTGCGTCGAGCGTCTCGAGGGCACCCGTGAGCACCGATCCGCTGAACGCCCCGTCATCGCGGGCGGCGAGGAGCGCCCTCCGCTGCGCCTTGATGATCTCCAGGCGCAGCGAACCGACATGATCGTCGGCGTGCGCGTGCTCCACGTCGGCGGCGACCTGGCGCAGCATCCGGAACAGTTCGGCGCGTTCGGCCCTCGCCGCCTGGTGATCGATCCCGGCCGGTTTCACGAGCCGCACGAGCAGCGGCAGCGTGCCGCCCTGGATGATCAGCGAGCCCGTGGCGACGACGAATGCGATGAAGACGATGAGCGACCGATCGGGGGTATCGTGCGGCAGTGTCTGCGCTGCGGCCAGCGTCACCGCGCCACGCAGGCCGGCCCACACGATCACGGCGCCCTCGCGCCACCCCAGCGGCACGGCCATGAAGTAGTCGATGTCGGCGACCTTGCGCCGGAGCATCGACCTGAACCGCTCACCGCCACCGCGCTCCTGGGCGGCGGCCAGCTGCGGCTTCAGGTCCGCCCCACGTCGGGATCTCCTGCGTTGCAGGCTCAGGGTCGGCAGCACGTAGATGGCGCGCACCACGATCACGGCGACCAGGGCGACCGCCGCGATGCGCCAGCCGACTGCGATGCCGCGGCTCTCCTCCGCCTGCAGATCGCTCAGGATCGCCGACAACTCGAGCCCCATGACGAGGAACACCGCACCCTCGAGGATCAACTCGATGGTGCGCCAGTTCTGCGCGTCCGACTGGCGGTGCTGCGGCGAGAGCCTCCGCGCCGCACCCTGGCCGGTCACGAGGCCGGCGACGACGGCGGCGACGAGGCCGGATGCCCCGAGCAGCTCACTCGGCACCGCCGCCAGGAACGGCACCGTGAACGAGATCACCGTGTTCACCGTGGCATCCGTCACCCGTGACCGCAGCCAGAGGTTCGCGAAGCCGACCAGCACGCCGATCAACACGGCCACCACGACGGCGAACACGAAATCGCCGACGACCTCCCAGAAGGTGACGGATGCCCCGGCCGCGACGATCGCGGAACGCAGCAGGACGAGCGCTGTCGCGTCGTTCAGCAGGCTCTCGCCCTCGAGCACGGTGACGATGCGCGGCGTCACGCCGATGCGCTTCACGATGGAGGTGGCGACCGCGTCGGTCGGACTCACGATCGCACCGAGTGCGATGCCGGCGGCGAGGCTGACGCCCGGCACGATCCACGAGAAGAGCAGGCCGAGCGCAAGCGAGCTCACCACGACCAGGCCGACCGACAGTCCGCTGATGACGCGGAACTCGCGGCGGAACTCCATCGTCGGCATCGACACCGAGGCCGAGTAGAGCAGGGGCGGGAGCACACCGGCCAGGATCCATTCGGGGTCGATCTCGACGTCGGGCACGAACGGCAGGAAACTCACGATGATGCCCACGACGACGAGCAGCAGCGGCGAGGCGACGCCCAGTCGCGGGCCGATCGCGGTCGCAGCGGCGATGCCGAGCAGGCCGAGCACGACCACGACCAGGAGCTCCACGACCGCCACCTTCCCCAGAGACGCGATTGGGGCAAGTCTCGCGCATGGCCCGTGCCCGACGCGAGACGCTGCGGCGGTGAACGCGCTCACAGCCAAGTCACAGCGGGGAGGGCTGAGATGCGGAACAGCGCGACGCCCGTACTCGTTCTCCTCTAGGGCGCCGCGAATCGCGACTCGCGGTCGGGCGTCGAGGTGCCGCAGCCAGCGGCGCCCCCGAAGGAGGAACCAGTGTCACAGGACTACCGCAGGACTCCGGAGGCGATCGCTCGCCTCACTCCCCTGCAGCGCAGGGTCACCCAGGAGGACGCCACCGAGCCGGCGTTCATGAACCAGTACTGGGACAACCACGAGCCGGGCATCTACGTCGACGTCGTGTCGGGTCAGCCGCTGTTCGCGTCGACGGACAAGTACGAGAGCCATACGGGCTGGCCGAGCTTCACGAAGCCGATCGAGCCCGATGTCGTCACCGAGAAGGTCGACCGGTCGTTGTTCATGAAGCGCGTCGAGGTGCGGTCGGCCGCCGCCGACAGCCATCTCGGGCACGTGTTCGACGACGGCCCGGCCGAGGCCGGCGGCCTTCGCTACTGCATGAACTCGGCCGCGCTGAGGTTCGTCCCGCTCGCCGAGCTCGAGGAGCAGGGCTACGGGAAGTACCGCTCACTGTTCACGACCACGGATGCCGCCGCTGCGACATCCGAGAAGGAGGATGCGTCATGACCACCCCCGGTGCCATCACCACGATCGCCGGAACCGAGACCGCCGTACTTGCCGGCGGCTGTTTCTGGGGCATGGAGGACCTGATCCGCAAGCGTCCGGGCGTCATCGACACCCGCGTCGGGTACACCGGCGGTGATGTTCCGAACGCGACGTACCGCAACCACGGCACACACGCCGAGGCGATCGAGATCGTGTTCGACCCGTCGAAGGTGTCGTACCGCGACCTGCTGGAGTTCTTCTTCCAGATCCACGACCCGTCGACGCGCAACCGCCAGGGCAACGACATCGGCCTGAGCTACCGCTCGGCCATCTTCCCGACCACGCCCGAGCAGGAGATCACGGCGTACGAGACGATCGCCGACGTCGACGCCTCGGGCATCTGGCCCGGACCGGCCACGACCGAGGTCTCACCCGCCGGGCCGTTCTGGGAGGCGGAGCCCGAGCACCAGGACTACCTGGAGCGCTACCCCAACGGCTACACGTGCCACTACGTGCGGCCGGGCTGGAAGCTGCCCAAGCGCGACGCGGAGACCGTCGCCTAGGCACTCCACGACAGCGGCGGGCGTCTGCCCGCCGCTGTTCGCGTCACCGGCTCACGACGCCGCGCACCGTCCAGGCCCGCGCGACGAGGTCGATCGAACCATCGGGTGCCGTCGGCAGCACATCCCGCAGCCGGTCGCGCAGGCGATCTCGGCGCGACTCGTCGAGCGACATCGCGTACGCGGGCGCCACACCCTGGCCGCCGAGGAACGGCAGCCAGTAGTCGTCGAAGTCGACGAAGACCGTGGCGATATCGGTCGCACGCGTCTTCACGCTCCTGAGTCCCGCGTTCTGGAATGACCGACGG
>DASSBT010000188.1:0-3552 GCA_035698465.1 Agromyces sp.
CCGACCGGATCCGCGCCGAACTCTCGGCGGCGGGCATCACCATCGAAGACAGCCAGACCGGCACGCATTGGAGCTTGGGATCATGAAGGGCAGCAGCGGAAAGCCGCGCGCCGGAGCCGTGCGCAAGGGCGGCAAGGGTGCGGCAGGCAAGCAGGTCGGCACGGGCGGCCACGGGCGCAAATCGCTCGAGGGCAAGGGCCCGACGCCGAAGGCCGAAGATCGCGCCTGGCATCCTGCGGGCAAGAAGAAGGCCGCCGACGAGCGCTACCGCGCGGCCGGAGGCAAAAAGGTCGCCGGTCAGGGCCAGCGGGCCGGCGCGCCTCGTGGAGCCTCAGGCGCAGCGCGTCGGGCGAAGTCGGGAGATGAATCCGAGATCGTGACCGGCCGCAACTCCGTGGTCGAGGCGCTGCGTGCGCGCATCCCGGCGACGACCCTGTACATCGCCGCCCGCGTCGAGATGGACGATCGCGTCAAGGAGGCGATGAAGGTCGCGACCAATCGCGGCATCCCGATGCTCGAGGTGATGCGGCCCGAGCTCGACCGGCTCGCCGGTGAGGGCGGCGTGCACCAGGGCATCGCGCTCAAGGTGCCGCCCTACGAGTACGCGCACCCCATCGAACTGCTCGACGAGGTGCTCGCCCGCGACGAGACGCCCCTGCTCGTGGCGCTCGACGGCATCACCGACCCCCGCAACCTCGGTGCGATCCTGCGCTCGACTGCCGCCTTCGGTGGCCAGGGCGTCATCGTGCCGCAGCGTCGATCGGTGGGCGTGAACTCCGCCGCCTGGAAGACCTCGGCCGGCGCCGCCGCGCGTGTGCCGGTGGCGATGGCCGCGAATCTGACGCAGACGCTCAAGAGCCTGAAGGAGCGCGGCGTGTTCGTGCTGGGGCTCGACGGCGACGGCGACGTGTCGTTGCCGGGCCTCTCCTGGGCGGAGCGCCCGATCGTGATCGTCGTGGGCAGCGAGGGCAAGGGGTTGTCGCGGCTCGTTGCCGAGACGTGCGACGCCATCGTGTCGATTCCGATCGAGTCTGCGACCGAGTCGCTGAACGCCGGCATCGCGGCATCCGTCACCCTCTACGAGATCTCGAAGCTCCGCGCCGCGACGCTGTCGGTCGAGTAGCGACGAAGGAACCTGTGTAGCGCCGGTCGAGTAGCGACGAAGGAGCCTGTGTTCCGCCGGTCGAGTAGCGACGAAGGAGCGTATCGAGACCTGCCCGTCGCCACTCGGCCGACGATGGATCAGACCTTCAGACGCCAGTCGTTCTCGTCGTCGGGATCGACGACCGCGATCGAGGCGGTATCGGGTGGAAGCACGTCGATGGCGGTCGTGATCGTACCCGTCGACGGGCCGATCACCGTCGCCTCGTCGCGGCGGTGACGGAGCACGTTGTTCACGTACGACGTCACGGCTTCTGCGAGCGGGATGTCGCGAGAGGCCTGCTGCGCCATGAACCAGCGGTGCTCGAGCAGCTGATGGAACACCTCGGCCGGCTCGAGCTTGCCGCGCAGGTCGGTCGGGATCGCCCGCACGACGGGCTCGAAGACGCGCATGAGCCACTCGTGCGAAACCATCTCTTCGTCGAGACCCGACTTGCCGTACGCAGCTCGATAGGAGTCGAGGTCGTTCAGGAGCCGACGTGCCTGGTTCTCACCCGCGTCGAGACCTGTGAGCCGGAGCAGCCGACGCTGATGATGGCCGGCGTCGACCACCTTCGGCTGGATGCGCACGGTCGTACCCGTGTCATCCGTCTTGATCGCGAGCTCTTCGATGTCGAAGCCGAGGTTGTTCAAGCGGTTCACGCGTTCGTTGATGCGCCACCGCTCGGCGCTCGAGAACGACTCCGAGACCGTGAGCTCCTTCCAGAGGCTGCGGTACGCCTCGACGATGCCGTTCGAGATGTTCACGGGGTCGAGCTCGTCGGCGACCCGGCCGCCGGCCTCGAGGTCGAGCAATTCCCCGGCGATGTTCACGCGCGCGATCTCGAGGTCGTTCTCACGTTGCCCGTTCGAGAGTCCGCCCTCGTAGAGCTTGCCGGTCTCGGCGTCGACGAGGTAGGCCGCGAACGCCCCGGCGTCGCGCCGGAACAGGGTGTTCGAGAGCGACACGTCGCCCCAGAAGAATCCGACGATGTGCAGTCGCACGAGCAGCACTGCCAGCGCGTCGACGAGGCGCGTCGCCGTGTCGGGCCGGAGCGTCTGCGAGAACAGGGCGCGGTAGGGCAGCGAGAACCGGAGATGCCGGGTCACGAGCACCGACTTCAGCGCCTCACCATCGGAATCGGTGCGGTTCGTGATGACGGCCACCGGTTCGACGCACGGGATCTCGAGTCGCTGCAGCATCCGCAGCATCTCGTACTCGCCCCTGGCCATGTCGGCCGTCGTCTCCTTGATCGCGACGACGTGACCGGCCAGGTGCGCGAAGCGCACGAGGTGGCGCGAGATGCCCTTCGGCAACGCGGCGATGGTGTCGCTCGGCCAGGACTCGAGGGGGAGCTCCCACGGCAGGTCGAGGAGCGCTGGATCTGCCATGGCAGACGTGATCGAAAGTGAACCGCTCATCGTGCTTCAGCGTAGCCGCACCCGCGCCCCGAACTGCGACGCCGGCCGGGACCGAACGGCCCGGCCGGCATCACCGGACTGCGGAGTGGGGGTCAGTTGACGATCGCCCGGTTGCCCAGGCGCTCGCCCGACTCGGCGTCGAAGACGTGCACGTGGTTCGGCGTGGCCGTGAGGTACACGCGCTCGCCGGCGTTCGGGTGGGCGCGGCCGTCGACGCGGGCGACGATGTCGGTGCGCTTGCCCTCGACCATGGAGTGGCCGTAGAGGTAGCCGTCGGCGCCGAGCTCTTCGACGAGGTCGACGTCGACCGCCAGGCCCTCGCCCTCTTGCGGCGACACGACGATGTCTTCTGGGCGCACGCCGATGGTCGCGACCTTGCCGCTCGACTGGGTGAGCGTCTCGCGGTCGACCGGAACCGTGGCGGTGCCGAACATGATGCCGTCGTCGACGAGGTCGGCGTGGAAGAGGTTCATGGCCGGTGAGCCGATGAAGCCGGCGACGAACACGTTCTCGGGCTTCTCGTAGAGGTCGCGCGGGGTGCCGACCTGCTGCAGGACTCCGTCTTTCAGCACCGCGATGCGGTCGCCCATCGTGAGCGCCTCGGTCTGGTCGTGGGTGACGTAGACCGTGGTGACGCCGAGACGGCGCTGCAACGAGGCGATCTGCGTGCGCGTCTGCACGCGGAGCTTCGCGTCGAGGTTCGACAGCGGCTCGTCCATGAGGAACACCTGCGGCTGGCGCACGATCGCACGGCCCATGGCGACGCGCTGACGCTGGCCACCCGAGAGGGCCTTCGGCTTGCGGGCGAGGTAGGGCTCGAGGTCGAGGAGCTTCGCCGCCTCGAGCACACGAGCGGCACGCTCGTCTTTGCCGACACCGGCGATCTTGAGCGCGAAGCCCATGTTCTCGGCGACGGTCATGTGCGGGTAGAGCGCGTAGTTCTGGAAGACCATGGCGATGTCGCGGTCTTTCGGCGGCACGTCGGTGACG
>DASSBT010000189.1:0-2554 GCA_035698465.1 Agromyces sp.
TCAGGGTCGGCAGCACGTAGATGGCGCGCACCACGATCACGGCGACCAGGGCGACCGCCGCGATGCGCCAGCCGACTGCGATGCCGCGGCTCTCCTCCGCCTGCAGAGCGCTCAGGATCGCCGACAACTCGAGCCCCCTGCCGAGGAACACCGCACCCTCGAGGATCAACTCGATGGTGCGCCAGTTCTGCGCGTCCGACTGGCGGTGCTGAGGCGAGAGCCTCCGCGCCGCACCCTGGCCGGTCACGAGGCCGGCGACGACGGCGGCGACGAGGCCGGATGCCCCGAGCAGCTCACTCGGCACCGCCGCCAGGAACGGCACCGTGACCGAGATCACCGTGTTCACCGTGGCATCCGTCACCCGTGACCGCAGCCAGAGGTTCGCGAAGCCGACCAGCACGCCGATCATCACGGCCACGACGACGGCGAACACGAAATCGCCGACGACCTGCCAGAAGGTGACGGATGCCGCGGTGGCGGCGATCGCCGAACGAAGCAGCACGAGCGCCGTCGCGTCGTTCAGGAGGCTCTCGCCCTCGAGCACCGTGACGACGCGCGGCGTCACGCCGATGCGCTTGACGATCGACGTCGCCACGGCGTCGGTGGGGCTCACGATCGCGCCGAACGCGATGCCGGCCGCCAGGCTGATGCCCGGCACGAGCCAGGTGAAGAGGAAACCCAACGCCACGGAACTGACGACGACGAGCACCACCGAGAGCCCGCTGATGGCGCCGAATTCGCGTCGGAACTCCATCGACGGCATCGAGACGGAAGCAGAGTAGAGCAGCGGTGGCAGCACGCCGGCGAGAATCCACTCGGGGTCGATCACGACATCGGGCACGAACGGCAGGAAACTCACCGCGATGCCGACGATGACGAGCAGGAGCGGCGCGGCGACGCCCACCTTCGGGCCGATGGCCGTCGCGGCCGCGATGCCCAGGAGCCCGAGCACCGCGACGACCAAGAGCTCCACGCGCCACTCCCCTTCCGCCTGCCGCCAAGTCTGGCGCATGACCCCGTCTGGGCGCGATGGGGCATCCGTCACCGTCGGCCGACGTCGGGGCATCCGCACCACTCCCTCGGCGCTCCCAGCGAAGTCACAGCCGGCGGGCGTGGGATCGGAACAGCACGGCGCCGTTGCCTGTTCTCTCTGGTGACGCCATCGCATCACCAGGGATCGCACGGTGTCATGGCGCCGCAGCCAGCGACGCCGACCAGGGAGGATCGAAGTGCCACAGGACTACCGCAGGACTCCGGAGGCGGTCGCCCGCCTCACGCCCCAGCAGTACGCCGTCACCCAGGAGGCCGGAACCGAGCCGGCGTTCCGCAATCAGTACTGGAACAACCACGAGGCCGGCATCTACGTCGACGTGGTGTCGGGGCAGCCGCTGTTCGCGTCGACCGACAAGTTCGAGAGCCGCTCGGGCTGGCCGAGCTTCACGCGGCCGATCGAGCCCGACGCCGTGACCGAGAACGTCGACCGCTCGCTCTTCATGAAGCGCGTGGAGGTACGCTCGTCGGGTGCTGACAGCCACTTGGGCCACGTCTTCGACGACGGTCCCGTCGAAGACGGCGGGCTCCGGTACTGCATGAATTCGGCTGCGATGCGATTCGTCGCCGTCGCCGAGCTCGATGAGCAGGGATACGGCGAGTACCGCCGGTTGTTCGAGACGGATGCCGCGGCCGCGGCATCCGAGAAGGAGGATGCATCATGACGACCCCCGGCACCATCACCACCATTCCCGGCACCGAGACCGCCGTGCTCGCGGGCGGCTGCTTCTGGGGCATGGAGGACCTGATCCGCAAGCGCCCCGGCGTGCTGCAGACGCGTGTCGGCTACACGGGCGGTGACGTGCCGAACGCGACCTACCGCAATCACGGCACCCACGCCGAGGCGATCGAGATCGTGTTCGACCCGTCGAAGGAGTCGTTCCGCAACCTGCTCGAGTTCTTCTTCCAGATCCACGACCCGTCGACGAAGAACCGTCAGGGCAACGACATCGGACTGAGCTACCGCTCGGCGATCTTCCCGACCACGCCCGAGCAGGAGGCCACGGCGTACGAGACGATCGCCGACGTGGATGCCTCGGGCATCTGGCCGGGCCCGGTGACGACCGAGGTCACGGCAGCCGGCCCCTTCTGGGAGGCCGAGCCCGAGCACCAGGACTACCTGGAGCGCTACCCCGATGGCTACACGTGCCACTACGTGCGGCCCGATTGGAAGCTGCCCGAGCGCAACGCCGAGACCGTGGCGTAACCGGCACGAACCGCACGGCCATGGGCCCCGGTGGACGAGGTCCACCGGGGTTCAGTGCGTCACGCGGCCCCGCACTGCCCAAGCCCGCGCGACGAGTGCGATCGAGCCGTCGTCGCGCGTGGGGATCCGCTCGCGGAGGCGCTCCCTCAGGCGTGCACGTGCCGGCTCCTCGAGCGACATCGCGTACGCGGGCGCCGGCCCCTGACCGCCGAGGAACGGCGACCAGTAGTCGTCGAAGCCGGCGAAGACGGTCGGCACCTCGATCTCCGTCGTCTCGACGTCGAGCAGGCCGGCGGC
>DASSBT010000190.1:0-2389 GCA_035698465.1 Agromyces sp.
GTCGCTTGTCGCTTGTCGCTTGTCGCTTGGTCGCTAGGTAGCTAGGTCGACTAATCGCTTGATCGCTCTTGTCCCTTTTGGTCGAGAAATCGATTCGTCGATTAGTCGACCGATTCCAGAGAGGGACACTCCTTCCCCATCGGCATCACCGCCCCGATCAGCATCACTGCACATCCGTATCCGCGCCTACAGCTCGGGGACGCACCACCTTGAGCGACCGAGCCACACATCGACCACTCCTCCACAGGTGGGGCTCCGATGTGACCCACCCCGGGTCCAGAGAGCGCCCAAGTCACCGCATCGCCCCCCGGATACGTTCGACAGCATGCACGGCAAAGCCACGAGAACGGTTCGCATCGACATCGACATCGACCGGCTCATCGCCGACACGGCTCGGCTCCAGCAGCGCACTAAGAAGGCCGTCATCGCGTCGGCGATCGGCGCCTACGTCGAGGCGAACCGAGCCGATCTCGTGAAGTCCGCCGATCGCACGTCGTACCGCATCGAGACGGCAACGGATCCGCATCTCATCGATCCGGCCACCGGCCTGACGGCCGCGCAACGGGAAGACCTCTTCCGGTGGTTCGGGTGAACGAGCCTTACGAGGGTGAACGAGCCATGACGAACCGGGGCGCCGCAGAGCAAACCGCCGATGCCGCGACGTAGGCTTGAGGCATCCGGCGTGCATCGGTCCACCGACACCCGTCCACTCCCCTACGAAGGTTCCGTGACGACAGCCATCTCGACCGTGCGCCCGTGGCGTCTCTGGTTGGTGTACGGCGTCGGCGTGGCGGCCTACATCCTGTCGGTCACGAACCGCACCTCACTCTCGGCGGTCGGGGTCGATGCGGCGGTGCGATTCGATGCGGATGCCGCGACGCTGTCGATGTTCGCGGTGATCCAGCTGGCCGTGTACGGCGCCATGCAGATCCCGATCGGTGTGCTCCTCGACCGCTTCGGCGCACGGCCCATCATCACCGTCGGCATGCTCCTCATGGCCATCGGGCAGCTCGTCATGGCGTTCGCGCCCGATGTCGGAACTGCGATCCTCGCGCGCATGCTGCTCGGCGCCGGCGACGCCGCCATATTCCCGAGCGTGCTCCGCGTCGTGGCGGTCTGGTTCCCCGAACGACAGGCGCCGCTCCTCGTCCAACTCACCGGGATCATCGGCCAGGCGGGCCAGCTCCTGGCGATCCTCCCGATGGCGGCCCTGCTCCACGCCACCACGTGGACCGTGGCGTTCGGCAGCCTCGCAGGGCTCGGTGCGCTCTTCACCGTGCTCACGTTCGCGGTGATCCGCAACCGCCCACCCGACCGCGACGCCGACGTCTCGGTCGACACGGTCACCGGCGCGATGCACGTCGTCACGTCCGCGGCCGACCTGCGTGAGGGATTCCGCGAGTCGTGGGGGCATCCGGCGACACGACTGGCGTTCTGGTCGCACTTCGCGACCCCGTTCTCGGGCACCGCCTTCATCCTGCTCTGGGGTTTCCCGTTCCTCACCATCGGGCAGGGCCTCTCACCGGCTGTCGCCTCGCTCATCTTCAGCGTGTACGTCGTCTTCGGCATGCTCATCGGCCCCGTGATCGGTGCGCTCTCGAGCCGGCATCCGATGCGGCGCTCGAAGATGCTGGTGCTGCCGATCATCGCCATCCAGGCCATCGTGTGGCTCATCGTCATCGCGTGGCCCGAACCCGCGCCACTGTGGCTCCTATTCGTGCTCGCGTTCGCGCTCGCCACCGGCGGGCCGGCATCGATGATCGGCTTCGATCACGCTCGCACGTTCAACCCGAAGCACCGGCTCAGCACGGCATCCGGGATCGTCAACGTCGGCGGATTCCTCGCGGCCCTGCTCGCGATCCTCTTCATCGGCCTCGCCATGAACTGGCAGGGCGCCGGGTCGCCCGAGACGTACAGCCTCGACGCCTTCCGCGTCGCGTTCCTCACGCAGCTGCCACTCTGGGCGGTCGGCGCGCTCTTCATCATCATCGAGCGCAAGCGCACACGCGTGCTCATGGGTCTCGACGAGCCCCGCTCGCGTCGCCGGGACCGCAACCGGCGCTGAGGACTGAGCCGCCGCCGTCCGTCACCCGAAAAGGGCGAGACTGGCTGCATGAGTCCGAACGCGCAGCACATCATCATCGGAGCCGGACCCGTCGGGTCGTCGCTCGCCACCCAGCTGGCCGACGACGGCCACGCCGTGGGAGTGGTGACCCGATCGGGTCGGGGGCCCAGGCATCCCTCGATCGAGCACCTCGCCCTCGACGCTGCCGATCCCGCCGCGCTCACGCAGGCCACCGACGGCGCGGCCGTGATCTACAACTGCGCGAAGCCCGGCACGTACACGCAGTGGGAGCGCGCCTGGCCGCCGCTGGCCGCCTCGATCCTG
>DASSBT010000191.1:0-17507 GCA_035698465.1 Agromyces sp.
AAGCACCGCTGACATCAAGAACGGCGTCGTTCTCTCCATCGACGGCCAGCTCTGGAACGTCATCGAGTTCCAGCACGTCAAGCCGGGCAAGGGCGGTGCGTTCGTGCGCACCAAGCTGAAGAACGTGGTCACCGGCAAGACCGTCGACCGCACGTACAACGCCGGTGCGAAGATCGAGATCGAGAACGTCGATCGTCGCGATTTCACGTACCTGTACAGCGACGGCGACGGCTTCGTGTTCATGGACGCGACCGACTACGAACAGCTCACCGTTCCGGCCACGGTGGTCGGCGACGCTGCGAACTTCATGCTCGAGAACCAGGCCGTCACGATCGCCCTGAACAACGGCAACCCGCTCTACATCGACCTCCCGGCATCCGTGGTGCTCGAGATCACCTACACCGAGCCCGGCCTGCAGGGCGACCGCTCGACCGGCGGCACGAAGCCCGCCACCGTCCAGACCGGTTATGAGATCCAGGTGCCGCTCTTCCTCGAGACGGGCACCAAGGTCAAGGTCGACACGCGCACCGGCGACTACCTCGGTCGCGTGAACGACTAGTGAGCGCCCGCACGAAGGCGCGCAAGCGCGCCCTCGACATGCTGTACTCGGCCGATATGCGCCAGATGCCCGTCGAGCGGCTGCTGGCCGTCGAGGCCGAACGCGCCGTCTCCGAGCCTGAGCGCCAGGCGTCATGGCTCTATGCGCGCGAGATCGTCGACGGCATCGTCGACCATCGCGACGAGATCGACGAGCTCATCACGACGCACTCCCGCGGCTGGACCCTCGATCGCATGCCCGCCGTCGATCGCGCCCTGTTGCGCATCGGCGTCTGGGAGATCGTCTACAACGACGAGGTTCCCGACCCCGTGGCGATCTCGGAGGCCGTCGAGGCGGCCACCGTGTTGTCGACGGATGACTCCGCAGGGTTCGTGAACGGGCTCCTGGCGGCCGTCTCGCACGCGAAGGCCTAGCCGCCCGGTTCCGGTGCTCGCCTTCGGGTGAGCAGTGCCGCAGTGTGTTCCACGACCTCGAGAGGGCCGTCGTGAGCGCCGAACGACTCGGCCAGCCGCCGGGCATTCGTGCGATACGCAGCGTCGGAGCTGACGCGCCGCCAGGCCGCGAGGATCGCACGCGGTCGCGGACGCCCCGTGCGTAGGTTGATGCCTGCGCCGGACCACGCGACTCGGGCGGCTATCTCGGGCTTGTCGATGTCGCCGCCGGCCACGACGAGTGGGATGCCCCGCGCGAGCGCGGAGAGCACGCCGCCCCAACCGCCGTTCGTGATCATGACGTCGACGCGGGGCAGCAGCGCGCCGTATGGGATGAACCCGGCGACGCGGGCGTTGGGCGGCGCGGGAAACGGCAACGCCGTAGCGTCGTCGATGCCGGTCGCAGCGATCATGAGCACCGACTGCCTGCCCAGCGCGGCGAAGGCCGGCTCGATGAGATCGTGCGGGTCGACGTTCAGCGTGCCCTGCGTGACGTGTACGACCGGGTCGGCGCATGACTCGACGTCGGGCCACCACGACGGCAGGGCGGTGTCGTTCGCGCGCGGACGGGTGAGTTCGCCGACGAACACCACCTGCGTCGCGAGGTCGGATCGGGGGTACTCGAGCTCAGCGACGCCTGAGGCGCACACGAGTTCGGGGGAGATGAAGGCGTGATCGAGCGGAAGGTCGCTCGGCGGCAGGCCGGCGCGTTCACGTTCCTCGGCGTACGCACGCTGGATTCCACGGGATGCTACGCGGGACACTGCCCGCAACACACTGTCGCGCAGGCGTCCGACGAAGCCCGTTGCCGGTGAGAGCCCGAGGATCGGCGGGGGCAGGTCGCGACTCGGAATGGTGAGCGGCACGATGCTGACCGTGACCCATGGCGTGGCGGTCAACTCCGACGCGAGATGCGCGCCGATGCTCAAGCCGTCGGCGACGATGACGTCCCAGCGTTGCTCGGCATACGCGCGCGTCAGATCGGAGGCCTGGTCGGCGCCGGTTCGCACGAACAGCTGCTCGACGTTCGTGAGCATCTGCCGTGGACCCTTCTTGCCGCGCAGCGCGGGAAACGTCGCGGCCAGGTCGTGCTCGTCGAAGTCGGGCGCCGAGGTCCACGTCACGACGCGTGCCCCGACAGCAGTGAACCGGTCGGCGTGGGCCGCACCGGTGTAGACGCGCACCGAGTGACCCGCCTCGATGAACGCCTCGGCGACCGCAGCCATGGGGGCCACGTGTCCGTGGAACGGCATCACGGCGATCATCACGTCGGCCATATTCGATTGGATCATGGTGCGCCACCGAGCAACAGTCCCAGTGCTGGCACGGGGACGGAATGGGTGAAATCCCTCGCCAGATCCCGGCGCAGGCCCGGATCCACGGGTATGGGCACCGGCGGTTCACTGGTTGACGGCGCAGCACGACAGGGCGTCACGAATTCAACCTGAACCGCTCTGGAAGGAGCACCTTCGTCATGTCCACGATCTCCGCCCCCGCCACCGGACTGCAGCCCGTCGGCCCACGTCTCGAACCCGTCGTCCACATCAGCGTCCTCGACCGCCTCGCCACGCTCGAAGCCGCGCTCAAGGCGATGCTGGGACGCTGGAGCGTTCCGGCACTCCGCGTCGCGCTCGGTGCCGTGTTCGTGGTGTTCGGCGTACTCAAGTTCTTCCCCGGCGTGAGCCCGGTCGAGTCGCTCGTCGAAGCGACCTGGGGCGTGCTCACGTTCGGCATCGTCGGCGGCCAGCTCGCGCTCGTGCTCACCGCCGTCATCGAGACCGTTGCGGGCCTCGCGCTCATCTCGGGCGTCTTCGCCCGGTTCGGCCTGGTGATGCTCGCCATCGCGTTCGTCGGGATCTTCTCACCGCTCGTGTTCTTCCCGGGCGAACTGTTCACTGCTGCCGGCCCGACGCTGCTCGGCCAGTACGTGCTGAAGAACGTCGTCCTGGTGGCCGCGGCGCTCGTGGTCGCGTCGCGCGTGCTTCGCGGACCGGTGCGTTCGTCGCGATGAGGCACAGGTTCGCAGAGCCGACGAAGGGCGGGACGCACATGCGTACCGCCCTTCGCCTGTCTGTGTCGTCGTCGGTTACGGCTCGTTCTCCTCGTGAGCCTCATCGCGGTCCACCTCGTGCGTCGTGGCGCCATGAATCGACGGCGAAGGCCGCGGTGCCCACGCCGCGAGCACGGAGGCCTCGACGCCCAATCCGATGAGGGAGCCGTGCGGCCAGTAGCCGAACGCGATCGTCGCCATGAACACGATCGGCAGCGTCGCCGCGAGCAGCGCCGTCTCCCAGACGGGGATGGCGGATGTGCGGGGCGCCACTGCCGCGACGACAGCCCAGAGACCGATGAGGAGTAGCGCGAACGCCTCTGCGCCCCACAGCCAATGCAGCGGGGCATCCGTCGGGTGATTGAGGTAACTCAAGAATGTGATCGGCGCCGAGAGGAGCACGAGCCAGCCCAACACGCGGCCGCTCCAGCCGAGCACGGCGAAGGTCGGGCCGGTCGCATACCAGATGAGGATGAACGAGACGGATGCCGCAGCACCGAAGGTGAGGTAGAAGTCGTCGAGACCGATCGACGACAGCCACTGCCGGAGCTCGCGGTAGATCGGAAGGGCGTCGATCGCTGCGATCCATGGTGGAGAGTCCGCCCCCGACCACACCGCGTGCTGTGGCGGCAGCAGAACGAACGCCCACAGCGCTGCCAGGACCGCGGCGGCGACGGCGAGCGGCCTGGACGGATGAGTTCGCATTCCCGCACCCTAGCCGCGCGAATCCGGCCGCCGCATCCGGCCGCCGCATCCTCGAGCGTCGCGGCACGGTAGACTCATTCGAGTTGGCAACCTTTAAGGCCGTCCTGTGAGGCGGAGAAGGGAGTCGTTTGATGGCACGTGCCGTGCTCAGTCAGGCAGACATCTCGCGGGCGTTGACCCGCATCTCGCACGAGATCCTCGAGTCCAATCGGGGCAGCTCCGATCTCGTCATCCTCGGGATCCCGACCCGCGGCGTCGCCCTCGCCCGCCGCATCTCCGAGGCCATCGCGCGCATCGAACCCGATGCGCCACCGGCGCCCGCGGGCTCCCTCGACGTCACGATGTACCGCGACGACCTCGCCCGCACCCGCACTCGCACACCTGCGCCCACCGAGGTGCCGCCCGGCGGCATCGACGGCAAGACCGTCGTGCTCGTCGACGACGTGCTCTACTCGGGGCGCACCATCCGCGCGGCCTTCGACGCCCTCGCCGACCTCGGCAGGGCGCGCGCGGTGCGCCTGGCCGTGCTCGTCGACCGGGGTCACCGGGAGTTCCCAATCCGTGCCGACTTCGTCGGGAAGAACCTGCCGAGCTCGACGCGCGAGCGCATCAACGTGCGCCTCGTCGAGACCGACGGCGAAGACGCCGTCACGATCGACGGCGGCGACGAGTGAAGCACCTGCTCGGCACCCGCGAACTCACCCGCGCCGACGCCATCGGGCTGCTCGACATCGCCGAGGAGATGGCGGCCGTGCAGGAGCGCGAGATGAAGAAGCTGCCGACGCTCCGCGGCAAGACGGTCGTGAACCTCTTCTTCGAGGACTCGACGCGCACGCGAATCTCGTTCGAGGCCGCGGCGAAGCGCCTCTCGGCCGATGTCATCAACTTCAGCGCCAAGGGCTCCAGCGTCTCGAAGGGCGAGAGCCTGAAGGACACCGCGCAGACACTGCAGGCGATGGGTGCGGATGGCGTCGTCATCCGCCACCACGCATCCGGTGCGCCGCAGACCCTCGCCACCAGCGGCTGGATCGACGCGGGCGTGGTCAACGCCGGCGACGGCACCCACGAGCATCCCACCCAGGCGTTGCTCGACGCCTTCACCATCCGCCGACGACTGCACGGGGCCGCCGCTCGGGGCCGGGGCCTCGACGGGGTCGGCGTGGTGATCGTCGGCGACATCCTGCACTCCCGGGTCGCGCGGTCGAACGTCTGGCTGCTCACGACCCTCGGCGCCGAGGTCGACCTCGTCGCCCCGCCCACGCTCGTGCCCGTCGACACGGCCGGGTGGCCTGCGAGGGTCGGCTACGACCTCGACACCGCGCTGGCGGGGTCGCCCGAGGTCGTCATGATGCTGCGCATCCAGGCCGAGCGGATGCACGCCGCGTACTTCCCGAACAGCCGCGAGTATGCCCGTACGTGGGGCCTCGACGACGCCAGGTTCGACCGGCTGCCCCCGACTACGATGGTCATGCACCCTGGGCCGATGAACCGCGGGCTGGAGATCGCCGCCCGCGCCGCCGACTCGTCGCAGTCCACGGTGCGCGAGCAGGTCGCGAACGGAGTATCAGTGAGAATGGCCGCCCTCTACCTGCTGTTGTCCGGCGAACGGGGTGAGGTCGCATGACCGAGCGCTTCCTCATCACCGGTGCGACCCTGCCCACGGGCGAGCGCGCCGACATCCTCCTCGACGGCGGCATCATCGCCGAGGTCGGCACGGTGGCGGATGCCGCGGGCGCGTCGGTGATCGACGCCGACGGGCTGATCGCCCTGCCCGGCCTCGTCGACCTGCACACGCACCTGCGCGAGCCCGGGTACGAGCAGAGTGAGACCGTGCTCACCGGAACCAGGGCCGCTGCCGCCGGCGGCTACACGGCCGTGTTCGCGATGGCGAACACGTTCCCCGTCGCCGACACCGCCGGCGTCGTCGAACAGGTCGCGAGCCTGGGCCGCGCGGCGGGGTACGCGACGGTGCAGCCGATCGGCGCCGTCACGGTCGGCCTCGCGGGTGAGCGACTCGCCGAGCTCGGGGCGATGGCCCGTTCGCGTGCGAACGTGCGCGTCTTCTCCGATGACGGCTTCTGCGTGTCCGATCCGCTCCTCATGCGCCGCGCCCTCGAGTACGTGAAGGCCTTCGACGGCGTCATCGCGCAGCACGCGCAGGAGCCGCGGCTGACGGAGGGTGCCCAGATGAACGAGGGCGCACTCTCGGGCGAGCTCGGCCTCACCGGCTGGCCGGCCGTCGCCGAGGAGTCGATCATCGCCCGCGACGTGCTGCTTGCCGAACACGTCGGCAGCCGCCTGCACGTGTGTCATGTGTCGACGGCCGGCTCCGTCGAGGTGATCCGCTGGGCGAAGGCTCGCGGCATCGACGTGACCGCAGAGGTCACGCCTCACCACCTGCTGCTCACCGAAGACCTCGTCTCGGGCTACGACCCGCGCTTCAAGGTGAACCCGCCCCTTCGACGCGCCGAAGACGTCGAGGCCCTGCGCGCGGCACTGGCCGACGGCACGATCGACATCGTCGCGACCGATCACGCCCCGCATCCGGTCGAGGCGAAGGAGAGCGAGTGGGATGCCGCGGCCAACGGCATGGTCGGACTCGAATCCGCGCTCTCGGTGGTGCACGCGGCGGTGTTCGAGACCGGCCACCTGGACTGGGCGGATGTCGCGCGGGTGATGTCCTCGGCTCCTGCGCGTATCGGGCGCCTCCGCGGGCACGGCGAGGCCATCGCCGCCGGCGCCGCACCCGAGCTCGTGCTCTACGACCCGGCCGCGGCATCCGAGTTCGGCCTCGACCGCCTTGCAGGACGCAGCACGAACTCGCCGTACCTGGGGCGCATGCTGCCAGGGCGCGTGGTCGCGACGTTCCACGGTGGCACGGCGACCGTGCTCGACGGCGCGGTTCGCCCCGGCGACGAGGTCTCCCGCGCGGCAGACGGTGCCGCGGGGGTGTCGCATGGATAAGTGGCCCGGTGCACTCCTCGCCCTGGTCATCGTGGCGATCGCCGCCTGGCTGATGCTGCGCTCCTGGCGCCGGCGCACGGCGCGCGACGAGTCCCTGTCTGCGTACCCGTTGCCGCCTGCGCACGGCGAGCCCCGGCTCGAGGCCGAGGTGCTCTACGTCGCGACCACGCCGATCGGCCAGCCGCTCGAGCGGCTCGCCGTGCGGGGGCTCGCATTCCGCGGTGCTGGCCGCCTTGAGGTGATGCCAGAGGGCGTGCTGCTGCGTATCGCGGGGGAGTCGGCGAGCTTCCTTCCGGCCGACCGCATCTCGGCAGCGGGCGCCGCGAGCTATGCCATCGACCGGGGCGTCGAGGCCGAGGGGCTCGTCGCGATCAGCTGGATCGCTCGGGTCGACGACCCCGAGCGGCTCGCGCCGGCCGTCGACAGCTACGTCAGGGCCCGGTATCCGGGTGACTCCGGCCGCATCATCGCGGCCGTCAACGACATCGCCGTGGCACGCGTCGTGCCGCGGCCGGAACAGGAGAGCGAGGCCTCGGATGACTGAGACCGCAAGCCGCACCGACGACCAGGCGGTGCTCGTGCTCGAAGACGGGCGCCGCTACGAGGGGCGGGCATTCGGCGCTCGCGGGCGGACGCTCGGCGAACTGGTCTTCGCGACCGGAATGACCGGCTACCAGGAGACCCTCACCGACCCGTCGTACGCGGGCCAGATCGTGATGATGACTGCGCCGCACATCGGCAACACGGGGATGAACGACGACGACATGGAGTCGGCCCGGATCTGGGTCGCGGGGTTCATCGTGCGCGACCCCTCGAGGGTGGTCTCGAACTTCCGCTCCCAGCGAAGCCTCGAGTCCGACCTCGACGCGGCCGGCGTGGTCGGCATCTCGGGCATCGACACACGTGCCATCACGCGGCATATCCGGTCGGCGGGAGCGATGCGGGCCGGTCTCTTCTCCGGCGATGCCGCCGTGCTCACGCATGGCGAGCAGCTGGAGCTGGTGCTCGGCGGCGAGGAGATGACGGGTCGCAACCTCTCCGACACCGTCTCGACGACCGAGGCCTACACGCTGCCGGCGCTGGGCGAGCGCGTCGGCTCGGTTGCGGTGCTCGATCTCGGGGTGAAGAGCTCGACCCTCAGGTACCTGTCCGAGCGTGGGTTCGACGTGCATGTCGTGCCGCAGTCGATCACCGCCGACGAGGTGCTCGCACTCGCCCCCGATGCGCTGTTCTTCTCGAACGGACCGGGCGACCCGGGGGCATCCGATCGGCATGTCGACCTGCTGCGCACCACGCTGCGCGCCGGCCTGCCGTACTTCGGCATCTGCTTCGGCAACCAGCTGCTCGGCCGCGCGCTCGGATTCGGCACCTACAAGCTGCCGTTCGGCCATCGCGGCATCAACCAGCCGGTGCTCGACAAGGCCACCGGCCGCGTCGAGATCACCTCGCACAACCACGGCTTCGCCGTCGACGCGCCGATCGACCGGGTGAGCGAGTCCAGCGAGGGCTTCGGTCGCGTCGAGGTGAGCCACTACGACCTCAACGACAACGTGGTGGAGGGGCTCAACTGCCTCGACATCCCCGCGTTCTCGGTGCAGTACCATCCCGAGTCCGCGGCAGGACCCCACGACGCCGACTACCTCTTCGACCGGTTCCGCGAGATGGTCGTCGCGAACCGTTCCACCGACTCAGCCACTGACCCTTCGACGGGCTCAGGGACCACCGGAGAAAGCAACTGATGCCCAAGCGCGACGACATCAATTCCGTCCTCGTCATCGGATCGGGCCCGATCGTGATCGGGCAGGCCGCAGAGTTCGACTATTCGGGCACCCAGGCGTGCCGCGTGCTTCGTGCAGAGGGCGTGCGGGTCATCCTCGTGAACCCCAACCCGGCCACGATCATGACCGATCCCGACTTCGCCGACGCGACGTACATCGAGCCGATCACGCCCGACATCATCGAGACCATCATCATCAAAGAGCGCCCCGACGCGGTGCTGCCCACGCTCGGCGGCCAGACGGCGCTGAACGCGGCGATCGCACTGCACGACGCGGGCATCCTCGACAAGCACGGCGTCGAGCTCATCGGGGCCAAGGTCGACGCGATCCGCAAGGGCGAAGACCGCCAGCTGTTCAAGGACCTCGTCATCGAAGCGGGGGCGGATGTCGCCCGCTCGCACGTGGCGAAGACCGTCGACGAGGCCAAGGAGTTCGCGCTCGACCTCGGCTATCCGCTCGTCGTGCGCCCGTCGTTCACCATGGGCGGCCTCGGCTCGGGCTTCGCGTACACCGAGGAGGAACTCGTGCGGTTCGTCGGGCAGGGCCTGCACGACTCGCCCACGACCGAGGTGCTGCTCGAGGAGTCGATCCTCGGCTGGAAGGAGTACGAACTCGAGCTCATGCGCGACACGGCCGACAACACGGTGGTCGTGTGCTCGATCGAGAACGTCGACCCGGTCGGCGTGCACACGGGCGACTCGATCACCGTCGCACCGGCGCTCACCCTCACCGACCGCGAATACCAGAAGCTGCGCGACATCGGCATCGACATCATCCGAGCCGTCGGCGTCGACACGGGCGGCTGCAACATCCAGTTCGCGGTGAACCCCGAGACGGGACGCGTCATCGTCATCGAGATGAACCCCCGCGTGTCGCGTTCCAGCGCGCTCGCGTCGAAGGCGACCGGCTTCCCGATCGCGAAGATCGCCGCGAAGCTCGCGATCGGCTACCGGCTCGACGAGATCCCCAACGACATCACGCGCGTGACGCCTGCGAGCTTCGAGCCCACCCTCGACTACGTGGTGGTGAAGGTGCCGCGGTTCGCGTTCGAGAAGTTCCCGGCCGCCGACCCGACGCTCACGACCACGATGAAGTCGGTCGGCGAGGCCATGGCGATCGGCCGCAACTACGCGACGGCGCTGCAGAAGGCGCTGCGTTCGCTCGAGAAGCGCGGCTCGTCGTTCCACTGGGGCGACGAGCCGCGCAGCGCCGACGAACTGGTCGAGGCATCCCGCACTCCGACCGATGGGCGCATCGTGCTCATCCAGCAGGCCCTGCGCAGGGGGGCGACCGTCGAGCAGGTGTTCGAGGCGACCGCGATCGACCCGTGGTTCCTCGACCAGATCGTGCTCATCAACGAGGTCGCCGACGCGATCGCCGCCGCCGACACACTCGACACCGAGCTCATCATGCTCGCCAAGGACCACGGCTTCTCCGACGCGCAGATCGGCCAGCTTCGCGGTTTCGGCGAGGCCGATGCCCGCGAGGTGCGCCACATCCTCGGCGTCCGCCCCGTGTACAAGACCGTCGACACGTGCGCGGGGGAGTTCCCGGCGCTCACGCCCTACCACTACTCGAGCTACGACCTCGAGACCGAGGTCGAGCCGTCCGACCGCCGCAAGGTCGTGATCCTCGGCTCGGGTCCCAACCGCATCGGGCAAGGCGTGGAGTTCGACTACTCATGCGTGCACGCCTCGTTCGCGCTGTCGGCGGCCGGCTTCGAGACCATCATGATCAACTGCAACCCCGAGACGGTCTCCACCGACTACGACACGAGCGACCGGCTCTACTTCGAGCCGCTCACGCTCGAAGACGTGCTCGAGGTGATCCACGCCGAGTCGCAGACCGGCGAGCTGGTCGGCGTGATCGTGCAACTCGGCGGGCAGACCGCACTCGGGCTCGCGAAGGGCCTCGAGGCTGCCGGCGTGCCGATCCTCGGCACGAGCCCCGACGCGATCGACCTCGCCGAGGAGCGCGGACTCTTCTCCGGCATCCTCGACGACGCGGGGCTCGTCGCCCCCCGCAATGGAACCGCGATCGACCTCGCCGGCGCCGTGCACGTGGCGGAGGGCATCGGGTATCCGGTGCTCGTGCGTCCCAGCTACGTGCTCGGCGGTCGTGGCATGGAGATCGTGTACGACTCGGCGTCGCTCGCCGACTACTTCGTGCGCATCGAGGGCCATGGGATCGTCGGTCCGAGTCATCCCCGGCTCGTCGACCGGGTCCGCGACGACGCGATCGCGATCGACGTCGATGCGCTCTACGAGGGCACCGATCTCTACATCGGCGGGGTCATGGAGCACATCGAGGAGGCAGGCATCCACTCGGGTGATTCCAGCTGCACGCTGCCCCCGGTCACGCTGGGCCGCGCCGAGATCGACCGGGTGCGCGAGGCGACCCGTGCGATCGCAGAGGGCATCGGCGTGCGTGGGTTGCTGAACGTGCAGTTCGCGATCGGCGCCGGCGTGCTCTACGTGCTCGAGGCGAATCCGCGGGCGAGCCGCACCGTGCCGTTCGTGTCGAAGGCGCTCGGCATCCCGCTCGCGAAGGCGGCCTCCCGCATCATGGTCGGCACGACCGTCGCCGAGTTGATCGAGGAGGGGATGCTCCCGGCATCCGACGGCTCACGCGTGCCGCTCGACGCGCCGGTCGCGGTGAAGGAGGCAGTGCTGCCGTTCAACCGCTTCCGTACCTTCGAGGGCATCATGGTCGACTCCGTGCTCGGGCCCGAGATGCGCTCGACCGGCGAGGTGATGGGCATCGACCGTGACTTCCCGACCGCGTTCGCGAAGAGCCAGCTCGCCGCGTACGGCGGGATGCCGCTGTCGGGCACCGTGTTCGTGTCGGTGTCCGACCGCGACAAGCGCTCGATCGTCTTCCCGATCCTGCGACTGCAGCAACTCGGGTACGAGATCGCCGCGACGGAGGGGACCGCAGAGGTGCTGCACCGCCACGGCATCTCGGCGCGTCAGGTGCTGAAGTTCAGCGAGAAGACCTCGCCCGACGCGGCATCCGTCGTCGAGCTCATCCACCGTGGCGAGGTCGACATCGTGGTGAACACGCCGAGCGGCCGGTCGGCCCGTGCCGATGGTTACGAGATCCGCGCCGCGGCGGTCGCCGCCGACATCCCGCTGTTCACGACGATCGCCGAGTTGTCGGCGGCGGTCGCCTCGCTCGATGCGGTGCGCACGGGCTTCGAGGTGACGAGCCTGCAGGAGTACGGCCGTCGGCGGGAGGCATCGGCGTGAGCGAACCGGTCCCGTTCGGCGATCGACTGGAGTCGGTGTTCGCGGCGTACGGCCACCTCTGCGTCGGCCTCGACCCGCACGCTGCGCTCCTCGACGCGTGGGGACAACCCGACTCCGCTGACGGGGTGCGCGAGTTCGGGCTGCGCGTCATCGAGGCTGCGGCCGGCCGGGTCGGCATCCTGAAACCCCAGGTCGCGTTCTTCGAGCGGCACGGCGCCGCCGGTTACGCGGCGCTCGAACGGCTGCTCCGTGAGGCGCGCGCCTCCGGGCTCGTCGTGATCGCCGACGTGAAGCGCGGCGACATCGGCACGAGCGTCGCGGCGTACGGCGAGGCGTGGCTCACGCCCGGCTCCGCCCTCGAGGCCGACGCGATGACGATCAGCGCCTATCAGGGGCTCGGCTCCATCGAGCCGGTGATGACCGCGGCCGAAGCCACGGGCAAGGGCCTCTTCGTGCTCGCAGCCACGTCGAACCCCGAGGCCGCCGCGATCCAGCGCGCGGTGCTGCAGCAGTCGAGCCGCGCCGGCTTCACGGTCGCGCAGGCGATCACCGACGGCGTCAGCGCCTGGAACCAGGACCGAGCGGATGCCTCGGGTCGCGAGTTCGGCTCGATGGGCGTCGTGTTCGGCGCCACCGTCGATCTGCGGCTCGCAGGGATCGACACCGACCAGGAACCACCGCGGCCCCGACTCCCGGTGCTCGCGCCGGGATTCGGCCATCAGGGCGCAGAGCCCGGCGATCTGCGGATCCGCTTCGGTTCCTACGCCACGGGCGTCATCGCAAGCGAGTCGCGGTCGATCCTGGCCGCCGGACCCGAGGGAATCGCCGACGCGATCGCGCGTCGTGCCGACGAGTATGGAGCTGCAGTTGGCTGAACAGACGACCACGAGCACGACAGCGGCCGGCGGCGCGGTGCGCCCGCCCGAGGTCGACCGCGTCGCGGCATCCCGTGCCGCGGTGGCCGCACGGCGGGCCCGAGCCGCCGTGAAGGCCGAGATCGCCGCTGCGTCACGCAGTCCGCTCGACGTGCTGCGGGTGGCGTTCGAAGAGCCCGAGGGCGTCGAGGGCCGGCTGCGCGTGACCGAGTTCCTCACCTCCATCCCTGCGATCGGCGCGACGAAGTGCACCCGCATCATGGCTGACCTCGAGATCTCGACGTCGAAGCGACTCGGCGGCCTGGGCCGGCTCCAGCGCAGGCGCCTGCGCGAGTTCGTGGCCGACTGGGTGGCCGACCACGGCGGCACCGGTGACCGCCTCGTCGTGCTCGCCGGCCCGACGGCGGTCGGCAAGGGCACCGTGGCGTCGTACATCCGGCGGCATCACCCCGATGTGCAGCTCTCGGTCTCCGCGACGACGCGGCCACCGAGGCCGGGCGAGGTCGAGGGCGAGCACTACTACTTCGTCGACGATGCGGTGTTCGATCGCATGGTCGAGTCGGGCGAACTGCTCGAGTGGGCGACCGTGCACAACGCGTCTCGATACGGCACCCCTCGCAAGAAGGTCGAGGAGGCGATCGAGGCCGGCAACAGCGTGCTGCTCGAGATCGACATCCAGGGTGCTCGCGCCGTACGCCGCGCGATGCCGGAGGCGACCCTCGTGTTCCTGCTCCCACCGAGCTGGGACGAACTCGTGCGCCGGCTGGTCGGCCGGGGCACCGAGAGTCCGGCCGAACAGCAGCGCCGGCTCGAGACCGCGAAGGTCGAGCTCGCGGCCGCAGACGAGTTCGATCACCAGGTCGTGAACCACGACGTCGGCGAGGCTGCGCAAAAGGTCGTAGACTTGATGCGGCCCCGCAAGGGTCGGCGCTGAGCTGTACGGCTCGGGCCGCCCGGGCCGCAAGCTTGCGCGCACCGAGGTGCGCACGTTCTCGTTCTAAGGAGTCTGCACATGGCTGAGAAGCTGTCCGGCATCATCGATCCGCCCATCGACGACCTGCTCTCGAAGGTCGACTCGAAGTACCAGCTCGTGATCTTCGCGTCGAAGCGCGCGCGCCAGATCAACGACTACTACGCCGACCTCCACGAGGGCAGCCTCTTCGACAACGTCGGCCCGCTCGTCGATTCGTCGATCGACGACAAGCCGCTGTCGGTGGCCCTGCACGAGATCAACGAGGACAAGCTCCGGCTCCGCCCGATCGGCGACTGAGCACGGCACGGATGTCGCCGCTCAACGTCGTCGTCGGCATCACCGGCGGCATCGCGGCGTACAAGGCCGTGGGTGTCATCCGTGCGCTCGTGCTCGCAGGGCATGACGTCCACGTCGTGCCGACCGAGGGCGCGCTCCGCTTCGTCGGGCGCCCGACCCTCGAGGCGATCTCGCGCAACCCGGTGCACAGCGATCTCTACGAGGGCGTCGCCGAGGTGCGGCACGTCGCCATCGGGCAGGCCGCCGACCTGATCGTCATCGCCCCGGCGATGGCGAACTCGATCGCGAAGCTCGCCACCGGCCTCGCCGACGACCTGCTCGGCAACACCCTGCTCGCGAGCGAGGCTCCGATCATCATCGCCCCCGCCATGCACACCGAGATGTGGCGGAATCCGGCCACCCAGGCGAACATCGCGACCCTGCGCTCCCGCGGGGTCACGATCGTCGGTCCGGCGATCGGGCAGCTCACGGGCACCGACACCGGCCCCGGCCGCATGGAGGAGCCCGAGGTCATCGTCGCGGCCGCGCTCGACCGTGCCGCGGCATCCGCGCGCCGTGATCTGGCGGGCCGCCGCATCGTGGTCACCGCCGGCGGTACCCGCGAACCCCTCGACCCGGTGCGGTTCCTCGGCAACCGTTCGAGCGGCAAGCAGGGCGTCGCGATCGCCCGGGCCGCCCACGCCCGCGGCGCGGAGGTCACGCTCATCGCCGCGAACCTGGAGGTCGCAGAACCGGCCGGCTGCGACATCCGCCGGGTCTCGACTGCACTCGAACTGCAACAGGCGGTGACGGATGCCGCGAAGGGCGCCGACGTCATCGTCATGGCGGCCGCGGTGGCCGACTACCGGCCGGCAGGCGTGAGCGAATCGAAGATCAAGAAGGACGCGAGCGATTCGGGGTTGACCCTCGAGCTCGTGCGCAATCCCGACATCCTCGCGGGGCTCGGCCGTGCGCCGCATGACGGCACCCTGCTCGTGGGATTCGCAGCCGAGACCGAGCGCGACGACGATCGCCTCCTCGCACTCGGCCGTGCCAAGCGCGAGGCGAAGGGCGCCGACCTGCTGGTCGTGAACCGGGTCGGCTGGAACGAGGGCTTCGCAGCAGACGAGAACCGCATCGTCGTGATCGGAGCCGGCGGCGAGATCGTCACACGGGCACACGGTACGAAGATGTCGGTGGCCGACGAGATCCTCGACATGGTGGTGGCCGAGACGGCGACCACCACGGCCCCGAGCGACACGACGAAGGAACACGAGCCCACATGAGCGAACTCCGCCTCTTCACGTCCGAGTCCGTGACCGAGGGACACCCCGACAAGATCTGCGACCAGATCTCCGATTCCATCCTCGACGCCCTCCTCACGGTCGACCCGCACAGTCGCGTCGCGGTCGAGACGCTCGTGACGACGGGTCTCGTGCACGTGGCCGGAGAGGTGACGACCTCTGGGTACGTCGAGATCCCGGCGATCGTACGCGACCGCGTGACCTCGATCGGCTACACCTCGTCTGACGTGTGGTTCGACGGGCGCTCGTGCGGCGTCTCGATCTCGATCGGCGCACAGTCGCCTGACATCGCCCAGGGTGTCGACCACGCGTTCGAGGCGCGCGAGCGTGCGAGCCACGACGCGCTCGACATGCAGGGCGCCGGCGACCAGGGCATCATGTTCGGCTACGCGACCCGCGAGACCCCCGAGCTCATGCCGGTGCCGATCTGGCTCGCCCATCGCCTCGCCGAGCGACTGTCGGCCGTGCGCAAGCAGGGCGAGCTCGATTACCTGCGCCCAGACGGCAAGACCCAGGTCACCGTCGGCTACGAGGGCCAGGTGCCGCGCACCGTCGAGACCGTGGTGCTGTCGACGCAGCACTCACCCGCGGTGTCGACCGAGCAGCTCCGGGCCGAGGTCGAAGAGCTCGTCATCCGTCCGGTGCTCGACACCGTCGAGCTCTCTCGCAACGAGATGGCTGTGCTGATCAATCCCACCGGCCGATTCGAGATCGGCGGGCCGCAGGGCGACGCCGGCCTCACGGGTCGCAAGATCATCATCGACACCTACGGAGGGGCGAGTCGCCACGGCGGCGGCGCCTTCAGCGGCAAGGACCCATCGAAGGTCGATCGCTCTGCCGCATACGCGATGCGCTGGGTCGCGAAGAACGCGGTCGCGGCGGGGCTCGCCGACCGGCTCGAGCTCCAGGTCGCCTACGCGATCGGCAAGGCGGCGCCCGTCGGGTTGTACGTCGAGTCGTTCGGCACCGCCCAGGTGCCCGATGAGCGCATCATCTCGGCGATCCGCGAGGTGTTCGACCTGCGGCCGGCGGCGATCATCCGCGACCTCGACCTGCTTCGGCCCATCTACGCACAGACGGCGAGTTACGGCCACTTCGGCCGCGAGCTTCCCGACTTCACGTGGGAGCGACTCGACCGCGTCGACGAGCTCCGCTCCGCCGCCGGGCTCTGACGTGGCAGGCGGCTCCGTCGCCAGGGTGCTCGTCGACTCCCCGCTTCCACAGCTCGATCAGCTCTTCGACTATGCCGTTCCCGAGCGCCTCGCGGCGGCGGCGAAGGCCGGCGTGCGCGTGCGGGTGCCGCTGCGCAGCGGCGGGCGCATCGCCACCGGGTGGCTCGTCGAGCTCGCAGAGACGAGCGAGTACCGCGGCACGCTGAGCGAGCTCGAGGACGTGGTCTCCGAGGTGCCCATCCTGCGGCCCGAGGTGTGGGAGCTCGCGCGTGCCGCTGCCGATCGGGCGGCCGGCAACGCGAGCGATATCCTTCGTGTCGCGATTCCGAGCCGATACGTCAGGGCCGAGCGTGCCTGGCTGGCGGCCGAGGCCGATCCAGGAGCGCTCCCGACCGGTCTTCCGCCGATTCCGGGGGGCCAGGCCGGCGTCCTCGAAGCCGGCATCGAACGCGGCGAGCGGATGACGCTGACCGCCGACCCCCGCCCGGTGCGGCTTCCGACGGGCGAATGGGTCGGTGCGTGGGCCGCGACGCTCGCGCAGGCCGCAGCGCATGCGCTGGCCGCCGACCGTTCGGCGCTCGTCATCGTGCCCGACTACCGCGATCAGGAGCAGCTCGAGGCGGCGCTCGCGGCATCCGTCGACCCGAAGCGGGTGCTCCGCACCGACGCCCGCCAGACGGGCGGTGAACGCTACCGTGCGTTCCTCGACGCGACCGCATCCGACGCCCGCATCATCATCGGCAACCGGTCGACCGTGTATGCGCCGACATCACGGCTCGGCCTGATCGCGATCTGGGACGACGGCGACGGCCTGCTGGCCGAGCCGCTCGCGCCGGGGGTGCATCCGCGCGATGCCGCCCTGATCCGGCAGGAGCAGTCCGGTGCGGCGCTGCTGCTCGCCGGTCACACCCGCAGTGTCGAGGTGCAACGGCTCGTCGAGATCGGCTGGGTGCGCGAGGTGGCACCCGAGAAGCACGTGCGACCGCGGGTCATCGCGACCGAGCACCAGTCGGCGCCCGAACCGGGGTCGGCGCGCATCCCGACCGCTGCGTGGCGTCAGGCGCAGGAGGCCGTGCGCACCGGCCCCGTGCTCGTGCAGGTGGCCCGGCCCGGCAACGCGCCGCTCCTCGCGTGCGATCGCTGCAGGGAGCCGGCCAGGTGCACCGCATGCG
>DASSBT010000192.1:0-3622 GCA_035698465.1 Agromyces sp.
GAACTCTGGGCGTTATCCCTGCTACGACCGGTAGATTGGTACACGGCACGGATGCCGCATCCGGTCGCCCCCACAGCAACGACGACCGCCGAAAGCAGAGGAACCCCCATGGCTCTCGACAATCCCGCGTTCTCGCGGAATGCCGCCTTCTCGTCGCAGGGAGCCGCAGCCGTCGCGAAGAACGTGTCGGCAGAACAGCTCCAAGAGATGTACAACCAGCCGGCGACGCTGCCCGACCGCGAGGTCATGACGGTCGAGAACACGATCGCGAAGACCGCCGCATCCTTCGGCGTGCTGCTCGTCTTCGCGGCCGTCGGTTGGCTGCTCACGCCCACCATGCCGTGGGTGTTCTGGGCCGGCGCGATCGTGGGCTTCGTGCTCGCGCTCGTCAACATCTTCAAGAAGGAGCCGTCGCCCCCGCTCATCCTCGCCTACGCGGCCGCGCAGGGTCTCTTCATCGGCGGCATCTCGCTGATGTTCGAGTCGATGTACGCCGGCATCGTGGCGCAAGCCGTCATCGGCACGCTCGCCGTGGTCGGCGTCACGCTCGCGCTCTTCGCGAGCGGCAAGATCCGCGCCTCGAAGAAGGCCACGAAGATCTTCCTCATCGCGATGGTCGGCTACCTGGTGTTCTCGATCATCAACGTGATCCTCATGTGGACCGGCGTCAACAATGACCCGTGGGGTCTTCGCGGCGCAGAGATCTTCGGCATCCCGCTCGGGCTCATCATCGGCGTGCTGGTCATCCTCATGGCGGCCTACTCGCTGGTGCTCGACTTCGACATGATCCAGCAGGGCGTGCGCAACCGCGCTCCCAAGAAGTACGGCTGGTCGGGTGCCTTCGGCATCATGGTCACCGTCATCTGGCTGTACCTCGAGATCCTCCGCTTCCTCGCCATCGCGCGCGATTAGCGAACGGATGCCGCGGGCTCGTCCCGCACCCTGAACGGCCGCCCTCGGGCGGCCGTTCTGCATTGCAGCACCGTGCGCTGTTCCTCCTGGTCGACCGTTCCTCCCCGCCGAGAGTGCACTCGACGCCCAACGCGGGGCGGTGAGTGCACTCTCGCTCAGCGGCTCGGAGCTCCCTTCGACAAGCTCAGGGAGCGTTCCCGGCGGCCTTCGCCTCGAGCGCAGTACGTTCGCGGTCGTTGCCGGCAAGCCGGGCCGCGACCGCGAACTCGGCGCGCGCCTCATCGGCGCGGCCGAGTCGCAGCAGCAGTTCGCCGCGGGTCGCGGGCAGCAGGTGGTACCCGGCGAGCGCGCCGCCGTCAACCAGCTGATCGACGATCCACAACGCCGATGCCGGGCCGGTCGCCATCGCGACCGCCGCCGCACGATTCAGCTCCACGACCGGCGACGGTGCGAGGCGGCCGAGGGCCTCGTACAGCACCACGATGCGGTCCCAGTCGGTCTCATCGACGGATGCCGCGACCGCGTGACACTCGGAGATCGCCGCCTGCAGCGCATACGCTCCGCGACCACGGCCGATCGCATCGGCCCGGGCGAGGGCGGCACGTCCGCGCGAGATCCGGCTCCGGTCCCACTTCGTACGATCCTGGTCGGCGAGGAGCACGGGGTCGCCCTTCGCATCCACGCGTGCGGGGAACCGCGCCGCGGTGAGCTCCATCAGCGCAACCAGCCCGTGCACCTCGGGCTCTGCGGGCATCAGCTCGGCGAGCACTCGCCCGAGGCGGATCGCCTCACGGCTGAGTTCTGGGCGCATCCAGTCCTCGCCCGAGCTCGCCGTGTATCCCTCGTTGAACACGAGGTAGAGCACGCCGAGCACCCCGCCGAGCCGATCGCCGAACTCGGCCCGATCGGGCACCTCGAACGGCACCTTCGCGGCGGCGAGCGTCTTCTTCGCCCGCACGATCCGCTGCTGCACCGTCGCGGTCGGCACGAGGAACGCGCGCGCGATCTCCTCACTCGAGAGGCCACCGACGACGCGCAGCGTCAGCGCGACCCGTGCCTCGCGTGAGAGCACCGGGTGGCACGACACGAACACGAGCCGCAGCACGTCGTCGTCGATGCGGTCAGGATCCCACGGCAGTGCGCCCGAGACATCCGTCGCCTCCGCCTGCTCCTGCTCGAGGTCGTGGGCGATCACGGCGAGCCGTTCGTCGTACCGCCCGCGCCGGCGCCAGCCGTCGATGGCCTTGCGTTTGGCGACCGTGGTGAGCCACGCACCCGGGTTACGCGGAACGCCGGTCTCGGGCCACTGGGCAAGTGCGTCGACGAGCGCCTCCTGGGCGAGGTCTTCAGCGAGACCGAAGTCTCCGACCGCGCGGGTGAGCGTGGCGATGATGCGTGCCGACTCGATGCGCCAGACCGCCTCGACGGCGCGCCGCGCAGACTCGGAGTCGTCTGGGCTGCGCGCCGTCGTGGCATCCGTCATCGTTCGGTCTTTCGTCTGTTCTTCGCGTTGGACGGCATCACGCCTTCGAGGTGCGCGCAGCCTGCTCCTCGCGCCAGCCGGCCTCTTTCTTGATCCACTCGTTGTCGGCGGGGAAGTCTTCCATCTCGGTGACGCGTCGCACCTCGAGGAACGCGCCCGGGCCGAGTGGCGCGCGCCCCGCCCACTCCGCGGCCTCCTCCTTCGACGAGACCTCGATGATCCAGAAGCCGTTGAACAGCTCCTTCGTCTCGCCGTAGGGGCCGTCGGTCACGAGCGGGGTCTCGCTCGAGAAGTCGACGACGAAGCCCTCAGCAGCGTCGGTCAGGCCCTCGCCGGCGAGCAGGACGCCCGCCTTCATCATCGACTCGTTGTACTTGCCCATCGCCTCGATGACCTGCTCGAACGGCATGTCCTCGAACGCCTTCACGGCTTCGTCGGTCGCGCGCATGATCAGCATGTACTTCACGGTGTTCTCCTTCGATCGCGGGATTCGCGGGGGCCGCTTTCGACCCTCTCACTCATGGCGTCGAACGGGCAACGGCCGGATCGACACACGCGCGAACGAATTCGCGAGTGCGTCGAGACGGCGCGGATGCCGTCGCACCCTGCATCCGCGACATTTCGAATGCGCGCGACGGATGCGATGCGACCAAACCCGCAGCGGCCGAAGCCGGTGCGGCGGCCTCGGTCACCGAAAAGGCGCAGATGCAGGGTCGCACCGTGCATCCGTGACGTCTCGAGTGGGTGCGACCAATCCTGCGAGCGCCGCGGCCCACGCGCTCAGACGCGTGCGAAGTCGAGAGACTCGACGATGAGGTCGAGGACGAGCGCGAGCTCGGTGTCGTCGCGCGGCCCGAAGACGAACAGTCCGGTGCCGTGGTCGCCGTACTGGTGCGGCACGGCCCATCCCGCCGAGACGACCTCCGCCCCTCCTACTCCCACTCGATCGTGCCCGGCGGCTTCGACGTGACGTCGAGCACGACGCGGTTCACCTCGCGCACCTCGTTCGTGATGCGGTTCGAGATCTTGGCGAGCACGTCGTAGGGCAGCCGCGTCCAGTCGGCGGTCATCGCGTCTTCGCTCGAGACGGGCCGCAGCACGATCGGGTGCCCGTAGGTGCGGCCGTCGCCCTGCACCCCCACCGAGCGCACGTCGGCGAGGAGCACGACGGGGCACTGCCAGATCTCGTCGTCGAGACCGGCGGCCGTGAGCTCGGCGCGGGCGATC
>DASSBT010000193.1:0-8585 GCA_035698465.1 Agromyces sp.
GGGAAGCCCGCGACCCAGCCGCGCTCCACGAGGCGGTGCAGTGCATGGGGCTTCGACAGGAGCCGCTCGGTGAGCCGCTCGTCTCGAACCTCGCCGGCGAGCAGGTTGAGCATCCGCCAGTCGCGGCGTGTGATGCCGTCATCGGCGAAGAGCGTCTCAAACTGCTCGGAGATGCGACGGTCGACGAGCTTCAGCCAGAAGCCGAAGGGCCGGTGGCCGTCGTGGTCGGAGGAGTGCTGGTCGGTGGCGTCGCGGTCGGCGCCGCCGTCGTCGACCGGGTGCTGACCTGGCCTGTTCTGATCGGTGTTCATATTGGATTCCTTTCCCGGTGCGCCAGCCGGCGCCCGGCGCGCGATGCGCGGTTCCATCGGTTGCATGTCTTATGACATGTATATGTACGATGACATGTATGAATGCGTCCCGTCAAGGCGGACTCGGCGAACCCACAGGTTCGGACGACTCCGGTCAACCGGCAGCCGAACCGGTCGCGGCAGTTGAGGCTGCGCTCGGCGCCCTTCGCGGGCGCGGTCCAGCGGGCGGGTTCGGGTGGGGTGCCGGTCCGTTCGGCAGTGGCCCATGGGGTCCGGGCGCACGCGGCCGTGGCGGACACAACGGCCACGGGGGCACCGACGCCCACCGCCATGGTGGCGGTCCGCTGGGCGCGCATTCGCACCACGATCGCGGTAGGGGTGATCGACGCGGCGGGCCAGGCGGTCGCGGCGGTCACGCCGCAGTGCGGCTGCTCATGGTGCTCGCCGATCACGGCCCGAGTTCGGTGAGCGAGCTCGCAACGGCGATCGGCGTCGATCAGCCGCGGGCGAGCCGCCTCGTGCAGGCTGCGGTCGACACGGGCCAGGTGCGTCGTGACGTCGATCCGAATGACGCAAGGCGCAGCATCCTCGTCATCACCGACGCCGGGCGGGCGGCCCTGTCGGCGCTGCTCGACCATCGTCGCACGGCAGTCGAGCGCGCCCTCGCCGACTTCACGCCGGCCGAGCGCGAGCAGTTCGCCGAGCTGTTCACGCGCTTCGCGAAGGGTTGGTCTCGACCCTGAGTGCGAGGGAACCGTCGCCGTGACGTCGACGTCCGGAACGCATGAGAATCCGCGTCACCCATCTCCCGGATTCTCATGCATTTCGACTCGGCACGAGCGCTTGCGAGATACCGTTCGCAGGACCAGCCGCATCTCACGGCCCCCAGCGGCCCTATCGACGCGCTCATCCTGCATACGGAAGGCGCACCTCCGTGCCGGACGCTGCTGACGGCTACGATTTCGCGCGCAGCGACTCCAGGTGCACCGTGATCGTCGCGCGCGCGCGCGCCGCGAACCCGTCGTCGGGAAACACCGTTCCATGCAGCGCCAGGCCGTCGATGAGGGCATGCAGACGCGCGACCTCGACCGGGACGTCGAGGCCGGCGCGAAGCCGACCACCCTCGCTTCCGCTCGTGATCAGTACCGTCACCAGCCGGCGAAGGTCATCGTGCAGCGCGTGCGACTGGGCGGTGAAGCGCGCGTCGGTGCGTCCGGCGATCGCGAATTCGAGCCACACGGATGTCTCCGTGCGTCGCTGCTCGTCGAGCGGCAGCACCTCGAGCAGGAGCGCGGTCGCGTCGTCGATCCGTCGGTCGGGTGCGCCGGCGAAGAGTGCTGCGGCGCGTTGGTCGAGCCGGCCACGGATTCTCGCGGTCAACGCCCGGGCAGCGAACGTCACGAGCTCGTCGTGGCTGCCGAAGTAGTGGCGGACCGAGCCGATCGCGAGTCCGGCCTCGGCAGCGATGCTCGCGAGCGTGGCCCCGCGGAGGCCGTCGCGCACGATCACGGCGAAGAGTGAATCCACGACGAGGTCGGTGCGCTCGTCTCGGTCAACGGCCTTCGGCATGGTTCCCGTTATAGCATGTGCGTGCTACTTTATTTAGCATGCACATGCTACTTACATCCGAGAGCGACCGCCTGGCGACGATCATGGACCTCGTGCTCCTGCGATACGGCCTGATCGCGCTCGTGGTGGTCGGCGCCATCGCACTCCTCGCCCTCGTGATCGCGCTGTTGCGCCGGGCGGGCCGAGCCGATCGCGCCGCGCGGCTCACCGAAGTCGTGGTGCGCGAAGCGACCCGTCGGTTGGATGCCGATCGAGAGCGGTGAGCGAGTCGCCGGCATGACGAAGGCCCCGGCCGACGATTTCACGCACGCCGAACGGGAGCAGTTCGCCGAACTGTTCACGCGCTTCGCGCAGGCGTGGTCTCGCAGTTGAACGCCGCCCGCGGCATCCGCTCGTCATAGCGGGGGTCAGCATCGTCAACCCCCCGGAATGGGGATGACCGCCCCGGGTCTCATCCTTCTGGATCTCTTGCCGCATGTATCGCCAGCTGATAGGCATTGGACATCACGAGGCTGTGACCGTGGCGGCGCCACCGCCCGATTCTCCTTCCTTCCCGCACGCGCTCTACGGGGAGTGCGACTCGTGTTTCGACTCAGCGTGTGACATCACAGGGAGATGGCCAGGGTGAAGATCGGAAAAACCTCGCGTACCGCCACCATGGTCGCTGCGTTCGCGCTCTTCGGGGCGCTGATCGCACCGGCGACCGCACACGCGACGACCGGCGACGACGGTGTGCCTTCGGGCTCCAGCACGACGAGCGACACCGCCGTCACGACAGAGCTCTCAGCGCCGGATGCCACGACGCCGCCGTCGGGATCGGACGCCCCTCCTCTCAACACCGCCACGCAGGACTCCGAACCGGATGACGCCATCGATGTCGAGGCCTCGGATACCGACGCGACTGATCTCGTCCGCGACGACGCCACGCCGCCCAGTGGGAAGAGCACTCCGCCGCCGATCGTGCCGGAGGCCCGGGACAGCCTCACCGATCCCTCGGGCGCCGCTGCGGATCCGGATGCAGTCGAGGACGTATATCGCGGAGCCATCTGGGCGAGTTTCGAGCTCTCGAGAGTGACGCTGGTCGGCGGGCACACCGTCGGCCCCGTTCGTGGGCAATTGGTGGGGATGCGCACTCAGTTGTCGGCTCCGACCGAGAAAGACGCGTACATGGTGACCGGGAATTGGGGCGAAGCGGGCCCGCTCGGCATCGAGGCGAATGTCGCATATCAGATCACGATGCTGGGCGCTGCCACCGGCTACTGGGTCTTTCCGAAGGCGCAGGTGTCGCACGTCAGTGACTATTGGCCGACGGTGAGCTGCGTCGTGTATCAGGGCGATCCGGCTGCCGGCGGCACCGTCGCGGATCCGAGCCCGTTCACGTGCGACACGAGCTCCACGCAGTCGTACCCGAATGCCCGCGTCACGTTCACAGTCGCCCTGAATGTGGCTGCTGAGGCCCAAGGGGTGATCAAGACCGAGGGCACGATCTCGCTTGAAGGAGGGCATTACGAGCCGAACGTTCCGTATCACGTGAATGGCGCCCCTACCGTCGCGGTGAACAGCAGCACGACCTTCGACGTGGCCCTTCGCGACGGTGATGCGCCGATTCAAGAGAACCTTGCGCAGACGGTCTTCGTCTACCGCATCGTTGAGGCCGGGGTGGCTCGGCCCTTCTGGATCGCGGGCTGGTCACAGAACTTCCGTGGCTCCACCCGCTTCTCGCCAGAGGGTGTGTGCAACGTCTACGATCAGGATCCGGTCGAGGCACTGAGCAGTCTGCCGACCCTGAAGCCGGCGAATGTCGCCCCCTACACCTGCACGAAGACCTCCGAGCGGTTCATCGGGTACCGAGGAAACTACGAGGCCACCTTCACCGTCGCGAAACGGCAGATGACGGACGTCACGTTGCCGCTTCAGCAGAAAGCGCTCGTCGAGCGGGTCTGCGTCAACATCGAGAACTGCGGCCTGAGCCTCGCCACGGTCACCTCCACATTCGGGGCGGGCCGGCCGGTCACCGGCGTGATCAACAACCCCACCGATGTCAAGGTCACGCGCACCGTCGCGACATCCGGCTCGGAGTCCATCACCAACTCCGGTGGCTTCGAGATCGACTTGACCGCGGGCGGCAAGGGGATCGGATGGTCGTTCTCGACGACGCTGAAGGTGCACTACGAACGCTCGGTCACGAACACCACCACCACGACCGAGTCCATCGGCACGACCATTCCACCGCACAAGCGGGGGTGGATGGATGGCACGCCGCCGATGATCCACACCGAAGGCGACATCATCGTCCATGACGGTGACCGGTACTTCAACCTGACGAACGTGGTCGTCGACTTCCCCGACGGCGCGGGCCATTGGGGCTTCACGCCCAGGCTGGAAGACCTGCCGCCCACTGACGCGACGGAGGTCACGTTGGAGGGCACCGTGACCACCAGCGATGCCGCGGGCGCCAACGGCGTGAGCCTGATGGGTGGTGCCTACGCGCTACCACTGACCGTGATCGGCCCCGTCGCGCACAGCTCGACCTCGGGGGCGGCGAGCGTGGCGCCGAACGGCTCGACGGTGTGGAGCACGAGCAATCAGGTGGCCGACCCCGAGGCATCCGGTGGAGCGATGGCCAGTGGCTCGTTCACCTACCAGATCGCCGACGGCGGCATGCCGACCGACTACTGGGTGGCTGGGTCTGCGAAGACCTGGAACCCGGGCGGGGCGCCCTCGTCATCGTGCGTCATCTACCAGGACAGCCCGCATTCGGGAGGCGTCGCGGTGGAGGATGCTCCGTACCGATGTGCGACCACGATCGCCCCGGCCGGGGACGACGGAATCGTGCGGGCCACGTTCACGATCTCGCCGGCAGAGGCTGAGGTGACACCCGTCACGCCGCCGGCTCCCGACACAGCGACGACCTCGCCGCCGACGTCGCACACCACCGCGACGCTTGCGAAGTCGGGCTTCGCCATCGATGGCGCGCCCTCGCTCGTCGCGATCCTCGCGATCATCTCCGGCGTCGGACTGATGCTCGCGGTGAGGCGTCGCCGCACATCGCCGCCTGGCAGCGACTGAGCGGCGCCCCCGCGGCATCCGCCCGCCCGCGCTCTCAGCGCTGCGGTCGCGCGCCCGCCTTCACCGGAATGAGCAGCGCGAGCCCGAGCGCGATCACGAGCACGATGCCGAGGATGCCGAAGTACGGCTCCCCGCCGATCGTCACGAACAGCGCGAACGCCGTCGGCGCGAGGAAGCTCACCGCGCGGCCGGTGGTCGCGTACAGGCCGAACACCTCGCCCTCGTGCCCGGCGGGAATGAGCCGCGCGAGGAACGTGCGGCTCGCCGACTGCGCGGGGCCGACGAACAGGCAGAGTGCGAGGCCGGCCGTCCAGAACACGATCTGGCCGCCGTCGTGCAGCAGGAAGACGAGCATGCCGCTCACGACGAGGCCGATGAGCGCGGTCACGATCACGGGCTTGGCGCCGAGCCGGTCGTCGAGGGCGCCGACCGCGATCGTCGAGATGCCGGCCACGATGTTCGCCGCGATGGCGAAGATGATGACCTCGCCGGCCGAGAATCCGAAGACGGATGCCGCGAGCACGCCGCCGAACGTGAAGACCCCCGCGAGCCCATCGCGGAACACCGCGCTCGCAAGCAGGAACCACACGGTGTCGCGCTGCTCCTTCCAGAGTCGAGCGATGTCGTGCCCGAGGCGCACGTACGAGCCGAGGAAGCTCACCTTGCCGCGATCGATCGCCGCCGGGTTGCGATACTCGGGCACCGCGATGAGCACCGGCAGTGCGAACAGGCCGAACCAGATCGCCGAGACCAGCACCGTGACGCGCACGTCGAGGCCGTCGTCGCCGGTCACGCCGAACAGGCCCACCTCGGGCTGGATGAAGCCGAAGTAGACGATGAGCAGCAGCACGATGCCGCCGACGTAGCCCATGCCCCAGCCGAACCCCGACACCTTGCCGATGGTGCGCGGCGTCGAGACCTGCACGAGCATCGCGTTGTAGTTGACGCCCGCGAACTCGAAGAACACGTTGCCGGCCGCGACGAGGAACAGCCCCAGCATCAGGTACTCGGCGGCCGGGTACACGAAGAACATCGCGGCGCTGATCGCGACGACGATGTAGGTGTTGATCGCCAGCCAGAGCTTGCGCCGCCCGCTGGTGTCGGAGCGCTGCCCGGTGATCGGCGCGAGCACCGCGATGAGCAGCCCCGCGATGGCGAGCGCCCAACCGAGCTGCGCCTCGACGGTGCCGGCCGGACCGAACGAGTCGCTCGTGAGGTAGACCGTGAACACGAATGTCGTGACGACGGCGTTGAAGGCCGCCGAGCCCCAGTCCCAGAGTCCCCATGCGAGCACCTTGCCCCTGGTGGGCGCGACGCCCGCGTCGGGGGTCGTCTCGGCTGCGCTCGCGAGGGGCTCGGGGGAGTGGGTCATGACGAAAGCCTCGTTCGGTCGGATGAACGGAAGATGACGAGCCTCGGGCCGGCATCCCGCTGGATCGACGGTGATCTTGCTGCACTGTAACGCGAGTGGATGCCGCGACGGTAGCCGCCCGCGGCGAGCGCGCGCCTGTCGGCGGCATCCGCGCGTCTTCAGGGCCCGAACAGCACCGCGCAGCTCACGCCGCCTACGACCGAAGGGAGCGGGGCGGGTTACCTGAGGGCACGGTGGCGAACCTCCCGCCACACGCTTCGGCGTGCTCTCGTTCCGACGGAGCGTGGCGATACGCTGCGTGAATGGCGGACTGGCTGAAGACAGTCGATATCGACGGCTGGCGAGCGACATTCCACCCGCTTCGGTGACGCCGAGCGACGAGATCTGAACGAGGACGGGAAGGGGATCGGGGTGCAGAGACCGCTCGCAGGGCTCAGTCGCAGGAACCTGGTTCGCGAGCTGACCGCCGGCGTCACGCTGCTCGCCATCGCGATCCCGCTCAACATCGGCTATGCGCAGATCGCCGGGCTGCCGCCCACCGCCGGGCTGTACGCGCTGATCGTGCCGACGATCATCTACGCGCTCGTCGTCTCGTCGCGGCAGGTCGTGGCATCGCCCGATGCGGCGGCCGCCGCGCTGGTCGCCTCGTCGATCGGCGGTCTTGCCGCGGCCGGCAGCGCCGACTACGCGACCCTTGCGCTCGCTCAGGCCATCCTCTGCGGCATCATGTTCCTGCTGCTTGCCGTGTTCAAGCTCGGGTTCCTCGCGAACTTCCTCTCGAAGCCCATCCTCGTGGGCTTCGTCGGCGGCCTCGCCCTCGACATCCTCGTCAGCCAGATCGCGAAGATGCTCGGCGTGAAGATCGACTCCGGCGGTGAGTTCGTCGACAAGGTCGTCGGTCTGGTCAGCGGCCTCGGCACCGTGAACTGGTGGTCGGTGCTGATCTCAACGGTCGCCGTGGTGGTGCTGCTTGCAGGCAAGCGCCTCGCGGGCATGGTGCCGTGGGCGTTGGTGGTGCTCGTGCTCGCCACGGTCCTGGTCGTCGTGGCAGGCCTCGACGGTGCGGGAGTGGACGTGCTCGGCGAGGTTCCGGCGGGGCCGCCCGCGCTCACCTGGCCGGTCATCGACTGGTCGATGTGGCTCGTGCTGATCCCGTCGGCGATGGCGCTCACGCTCGTCACCACCGCCGAGGGACTGCTCGTCTCGCGATCGTACGGCGAGAAGCGCGGCTACCCGACGAGCCCCAACCGCGATCTCTTCGCGTTCGGCCTGGGCAACATCGCAGCCGGCGCAAGCGGAAGTTTCGCCATCGGGTCCTCGACATCGCGCACCGCGGCGATGGATCAGGCAGGGTCCCGCACGCAGCTGCCGTCGCTCGTGCTCGCAGCCGGCACCCTGCTCCTCCTCCTGTTCGGCACTGCCCTGCTCGCCGACATCCCATCGCCCGCCATCGGGGCCATCGTGGGCGTCGCGATCCTCCCGCTGCTCGGCATCCGCGACTTCGCCGCGCTCTGGAAGACGGACCGCTTCGAGTTCGTGATCGGTGCGGTGTGCTTTCTCGTCACGTTGTTCATCGGATCCATCCCCGGCATCCTGGTCGCGTTCGTGCTCGCGCTCATCAACCTCGCCAAGCGTGCGGCGAACCCGGCCATCGACGTGCTGGCCGGCAGCGGCGAGCCGACCGACTCGCTCCTCACCGGCGCACCGAAGGGAGAGGTCACCGCACCCGGCATCATCGTCGTGCGGCTGGCGGCACCGCTCTTCTTCGCCAATGGCTCGGTGTTCACCGACGCGGTGAAGCGTGCGGTGAAGGCGGCGCCCGAGGCATCCGTGCGTCATCTCATCGTCGACATGGAAGCCGTGACCGACGTCGACGTCACCGGCGCTGAGGCATTCGAGGCGCTCGAGAGATGGTTGGCCGCCAGCGACATCGAGCTCGGTTTCAGCCGGGTTCGACCCGATGCGAGGGCCCGCCTCGAAGCGCTCGAACTGCTCGGCGATCACCGGGTGTACGACACGAACCGAGCGGCCATCGCGGCGCTCGCCGCACAACCTGATTGACCGGTGCGGCCGCGGCCGCGAAGGAAGGAATGCACATGGGATCCGTCATCGGAGACATCCTCCCGCTCGCACTCGGGATCGCGATCAGCCCGATACCGATCATCGCCGCCATTCTCATGTTGTTGTCGCCGAAGGCGAAAGGCACGAGCGTCGGATTCATGCTCGGCTGGGTGCTCGGCATCGTGATCGCGGTCATCGTGTTC
>DASSBT010000194.1:0-13068 GCA_035698465.1 Agromyces sp.
GTAGCTGAGCTCGGCGACATTCGTGGTGGGGGGCATGGCTTCCATTCTATTCGGCGCCGCCGACGGCCCGGTCGGCCCCGGTCGAACCAGGTCTGGCCGATTCGCCTTCGGTGGTGTCGGGCCCTGTCGAGACGGCACCCAACCTGCCACCGGCCAGGGTGAGCGTCATCCGTGTTCCCTCGGGTGCGCCGTCGGGCGATCTGAGCACGTGCCCGTCGTCGCCCTGCACGATCGCGTAGCCGCGATCGAGCGTGGCCTGTGGTGAGAGGGCGCGAAGGTGGCCGCGCAGTTCACTGACGCGGTCGGCCTGCCGGTCGATGCAGCGCCCGACCAACTCGGTGCCGCGGGCGACCCAGCGGGTGAGCTCCTCGGCGCGCCGCTCGATGATCCACCCCGAACCTGCGAGGGCGGGTCGGGCGCGCAGGTGGCCGATGCGGTCGATCTCGCGGGTGAGCATCGAGGCGAGGCGCATGCCCAGTCGCGCCCGGGCCTGCTCGACGCGCATGAGTTCTTCTGCGACATCGGGAACGACGCGCTTCGCGGCATCCGTCGGGGTGGAAGCACGCAGGTCGGCGACCTCGTCGAGGAGCGGCCGGTCGGCTTCGTGGCCGATCGCGGAGACGATGGGGGTGGATGCCGCGGCCGCCGCTCGCACGACGCGCTCGTCGCTGAATCCGAGCAGGTTCTGGAAGTCGCCGCCGCCGCGGGCGACGATGATGACGTCGACCTCGGGGTCGGCGTCGAGCCGCCGGATCGCCGACACGACCTCGCCGGCCGTGCGGTCGCCCTGCACGGCGGCGTACACCACCCGGAACTGCACGCTCGGCCAGCGCAGCTGGGCGTTGCGCACCACGTCGCGCTCGGCATCGCTGTCGCGTCCGGTGACGAGGCCGATGACACCGGGGAGGAAGGGCAGCCGACGCTTGCGGTCGCGATCGAAGAGACCCTCGGCGGCAAGTTGCGCCCGCAGCCGTTCGAGCCGCTCGAGCAGGTCACCCAGGCCCACGTGCTTCAGGTCGTACACCTGCATCGAGAGCGAACCGCCCTTGACCCACCAACTGGGCTTCAACAGTGCGATGACGTGATCGCCCTGCGTGAACTGCTCCGACAGTCGTGCCCGCACCGACGACCACATCGTGATCGAGATCGTGGCGTCGGCCTCGAGGTCTTTCAGCTTGCCGTACACGTTGCCGCCCGAGACGCCCCACTGCGTGAGCTCGCCCTCGACCCAGACGGTGCCCAGTCGGTCGAGGTACTCCTTCAGCTTCGCCGAGAGGAGCGCAACCGGCCACGGGGCCTCTCGCGTCGCCGGTGCATCCGTCATCGAATCTCTCTCCGCTCTCTCGCGACCTTCGCGGCTGCACGCTCAGGCCGTTCGTCCAGCATCGCCTGCGTAGGATGGACACCGTGACAAGCACCACGGAAACCCCTCGAATCGGTCTCGGCATGCCACGTGTTCCGAGCGTGCGCGGCCGGCTCAAGGATATCCCCGTCCCCGGACACAAGCGGGTGCTGCTCGCCGCCCCCCGCGGCTACTGCGCCGGCGTCGACCGTGCGGTGATCGCCGTCGAGAAGGCCCTCGAGCACTACGGCGCTCCCGTGTACGTGCGCAAGCAGATCGTGCACAACATCCACGTCGTGACCGAACTCGAGCAGAAGGGCGCGATCTTCGTCGACGAGGTCGACGAGGTGCCTGAGGGCGCCCACATCGTCTTCAGCGCGCACGGGGTCTCGCCGGCCGTCGTGAACGCCGCCTCCGACCGCGGACTGCACGCGATCGACGCGACCTGCCCCCTCGTCACGAAGGTGCACCGCGAGGCCGTGCGGTTCGCACGTGACGACTACGAGATCCTGCTCATCGGCCACGAGGGCCACGAAGAGGTTGAGGGCACGGCGGGCGAGGCTCCCGATCACGTCACCCTCGTCGGCAGCCCCGATGATGTGGCGAACATCGAGGTGCGCGACCCCGAGAAGGTCGTGTGGCTGTCGCAGACCACGCTCTCGGTCGACGAGACGATGGAGACCGTGCGGCGCCTGCGCGAGAAGTTCCCGAAACTCGCAGACCCGCCCTCCGACGACATCTGCTACGCCACCCAGAACCGCCAGGTCGCGATCAAGAAGGTCGCGCAGGACGCCGACCTCGTCATCGTCGTCGGTTCGGCGAACTCCTCGAACAGCGTGCGCCTCGTGGAGGTCGCGCTCGAGTACGGCGCCAAGGCCGCCTACCGGGTCGACTACGCGAGCGAAGTCAAGCAGGAGTGGCTCGACGGCGTCGCCACGGTCGGCGTGACGAGCGGGGCATCCGTGCCCGAAGAGCTCGTGACGGAGTTGCTCGAGGCGCTCGCCGACGCCGGCTATGGCGAGGTGTCAGAGGTCAAGACGGCCGAGGACGACCTGATGTTCTCGCTGCCGAAGGAGCTGCGCCGCGACCTCGCCGGCAACCGCGACGCGCGGGCGCTCGGCGGTCGCACGCGTTCGGCCGACTGACGGCACGGCAGGCTGTCGGCACGGCCGGCTGTCGGCACGGCCGGCTGACCGGTCGCAGCGCTTAGCAGGCCCGGGCACGCCCTCGGCAGGCCCGAGCATGCGCCCAGCATGCCCGGGCACGCCCTCAGCAGGCCCGAGCATGCGCCCAGCAGGCCCGAACACGCGCTCAGCCGACGCTGAGCCGCTCGACGAGCACCGGGTCGCTGATCATGATGGTGAAGATGATCGCATAGAGCGCGATGAACGACAACGCGCCGCCGACGAGCGGAACCCAGAACGCGAGCTTCCGCGCCCGGATGCGGGTGATCGCCCACCACGCCGTCAGGAGCCACAGCACGACCTGGATGACCTGGCCGGCGAGGATGAGGCCAGGCACCTCTGGCCTCGGCGTGTAGTCGAACGGCTCGCCACCGGTGCCCATCACCTCGGCGGTCTGCCGCAACGCCTCGGGGAGCAGGGTGGGCAGCGTCGCCAGCGATGTGATGGCACTCCACACGCCGAGCACGCCGAGCACGAGCAGCACGATCGTCACGATGCGGTCGGCGGGGCGATCAGGACGTTCCTCGACGGATGCCGCGGCCTTCGGAGTCTCCATCTGCGGCGCCGGGTCGGAGGTGTGCTCCCCGGCGGGTGGCTGCCACGTCCAGCCCTCCGGTGCGTACTCGCCGTACTGCGGACGCGGGCGAGTGCCGCCCGCCGGCTCGCCCGTGGGCGGCACGGCGGGAACGCCGTCGGCCGTCGGCCGGTCGGCCGACTCGTCAGGCGCTCCCGCGGCGTGCTGCGACATCCGGTGCCCTACGCGGTGATCGATTGTCCGGCGGAGCCGAGCTGGCGGGTCGACTCGACCACGCGCAGGGCCATGGCCGACTCGGCCACCTTGCCCCACGTGCGCGGGTCGTACTGCTTCTTGATGCCGACCTCGCCGTCGAGCTTGAGCACGCCGTCGTAGTTCTCGAACATGTAGCCGGCGACCGAGCGCGTGAACGCGTACTGGGTGTCGGTGTCGACGTTCATCTTGACGACGCCGTTCGCGACCGCGGTGGCGATCTCCTCATCGCTCGAGCCGGAGCCGCCGTGGAAGACGAGGTCGAGCGGCTTGGGGCCGTTCCCGTACTTCGCGGCCAGGCCGTCTTGGATCTCCTTCAACAGCTCGGGCCGGAGCTTGACGTTGCCGGGCTTGTACACGCCGTGCACGTTGCCGAACGTGAGAGCGGCCAGGTAGCGGCCGTTCTCACCGAAGCCCAGCGCCTCGACGGTCTGGATGGCGTCGTCGAGCGTCGTGTACAGGTGCTCGTTGATCTCGTGGCTCACGCCGTCTTCCTCGCCGCCGACCACGCCGATCTCGACCTCGAGGATGGCGTTGATGGCCTTCATGCGCGGGAGGATCTGCTTGGCGATCTCGAGGTTCTCGTCGAGCGGCACGGCAGAACCGTCCCACATGTGCGACTGGAAGATCGGGTTGCGACCGGCCTTGACCTCTTCTTCGGAGGCGGCGATGAGCGGATACACGAAACCGTCGAGCGCATCCTTCGGGCAGTGGTCGGTGTGCAGCGCGATCGTCACCGGGTACGCCTTCGCGACCTCGTGCGCGTACTTCGCGAACGCGAGCGCACCGGCCGCGCGGGCCTTGACGGTCTGGCCGGCGAAGTAGTCGGCGCCGCCCGTGCTGACCTGGATGATGCCGTCGGAACCGGCCTCGGCGAAACCCTGAAGTGCCGCGTTGAGGGTCTGCGACGACGACACGTTGATGGCCGGGAACGCGAAGCCGTTCGCCTTGGCGGTGTCGAGCATCTCTGCGTACTGCTCGGGGGTTGCGATGGGCATGCTGCTCCTTACAGATGACAGTTGGGTTCGGAGTCGAGTCTATCCAGTCGCGAGCACCGCTCAGGTGTGACGGATGCCGCGAACCGCCGCCTCTGCCCACCGGTTAAGAATCGCGATTCTTACGGTGCTGCGGGGGGCCGAACATCGGCCGGAAACGGCGGTCGATGCCTAGGCTGGGGGCGTGAGCCCCGATTCTTCAAGTCAACTCCTGCACCCCGACCGCAACATCGCCCTCGAACTCGTGCGCGCCACCGAGGCCGCATCGATCCGCGCCTATCCGTGGATCGGTCGCGGCGACAAGCTCGCCGCCGACGGTGCTGCGGTCGACGCGATGCGCGCGTTCCTCGGCACGGTGAACTTCGACGGCGTCGTCGTGATCGGCGAGGGCGAGAAAGACGAAGCGCCGATGCTCTTCAACGGTGAGCGCGTCGGCAACGGCCGCGGACCGGCCTGCGACATCGCCGTCGATCCCATCGACGGCACGTCGCTCACCGCCGCGGGCCGACAGAATGCGCTCTCGGTCATCGCGGTCTCCGATCGCGGCACGATGCTCGACGCGTCATCCGTCTTCTACATGGACAAGCTCGTGACGGATGCCGCAGGCATCGGCGTCGTCGACATCCGAAAGCCGATCGGCGAGAACCTGCGCGCGCTCGCTGCGGCCAAGGGCAAGGCCATCGGCGAGATGCGGGTCGTGGTGCTGAACCGCCCACGACACGAGCAGCTGATTGCCGACATCCGTGCGACCGGCGCCGGAACGCGCCTGATCAGCGACGGCGACGTGGCCGGCGGAATCAACGCGGCGCGCTACGGGTCGCGCATCGACATGTGCGTGGGCATCGGCGGCAGCCCCGAGGGCATCACGACCGCGTGTGCGATCAAGGCGCTCGGCGGATTCATGCAGGGCAAGCTCGCTCCGCTCGACGATGCCGAGCGCGAGCGCGGCGAAGCGGCGGGCCTCGACTGCGATCGGGTCTACGAGCTCGACGACCTCGTGCAGGGCGACAACACGTTCTTCGTGGCGACCGGCGTGACCGACGGCGAACTCGTCGACGGAGTGCTCCGCAAGGGCCCGATCATCCGCACCGAGAGCATCATCCTCCGCGGTCGGTCGGGCACGATCCGCCGGGTCGGGGCCGACCACCTCGCAGAGAAGTGGCTCGACGTAGACGATCGTTGACCGGATGCCGCGGGCGGATGTCCGTGGCATCCGCGACAATGGGCCGATGACCGAGGCAACTCGTCTGCCACGCGCCCTCCGTCCGTTCTCGTCGGGGCAGTACCGGTTGCTCATCGCTGCCCTCGCGGCATCGTTGCTCTCCGCTGGGGCGTGGCTCGTCGCGGCGGTCTGGCAGGTGGTCGAACTCGGCGGCACCCCGATCGACCTGTCGTTCGTCGCGGTGGGGGCGAGCCTCGGACTGGTCATCGCGGTGCTCTTCGGCGGGGTGGCCGCCGACCGCATCCCGCAGCGCCGCATCCTCTTCGTCGTCGAGATCGTGCGTGGGGTGACCTTCGCCGTTGCGGCCGTGCTCGCCGCGACGGGTCTCATCGAGGTGTGGCACCTTGCGGCACTCTCATTCGTGCTCGGCCTCGCCGACGGGTTCTTCTATCCGGCGTACTCGGCCTGGCTGCCCGCCATCCTCCCGGCAGAGCAGCTCCTCGCGGCGAACGGTGTCGAGGGCGTGCTGCGGCCGGCGGTCATGCAGGCCGCCGGTCCCGCGCTCGCGAGCCTGCTCATCGCGGTGCAGGCGCCCTGGCTCGCCTTCGCGGTCGTCGCCGCACTGCAGGGGGTCGCCGTCGTCGTGCTCGGCGTCATGCGCACGACCGCGGTACGCCGGGACCCCGACGAGGTCGTCGTGCACCCGCTGCGCCAGTCGTTCATCGATCTTCGCGACGGGTTCGGCTACCTGTTGCGCACGCGCTGGCTGTTCGCGACACTCGTCTTCTCCATCATCCTGGTCTTCCTGATCATGGGACCGATCGAGGTACTGCTCCCGTTCGCGGTGAAGAACCAGACAGGCGGTGGCGCGGGGGCCTTCGCGCTGGCACTCGCCGCGTTCGGCGTCGGCGGCGCCGTGGGCTCACTGACGGTCGCGTCGTTCCGGATTCCGCGGCGCTATCTCACGCTGATCATCCTCGCCTGGGGTGTCGGCTGCGTCCCGCTCGCGATCATCGGCCTGACATCGTGGCTCTGGGTGATGGTCATCGCGCTCTTCGTCGTGGGCGTGCTGTTCGACGGAGCGCAGGTCATCTGGGGCACGCTCCTGCAACGGCGGGTGCCGCCGTCGATGCTCGGCCGTGTCTCGAGCCTCGACTTCTTCGTCTCACTCGCGCTCATGCCGATCTCGATGGCCGTGGCCGGTCCGGTGGGGGAGGCGATCGGCCTTGCGCCCGCCTTCCTGATCGCCGGACTCGTGCCGCCGGTGCTTGCGATCCTCACCCTGGCGCTCGCCCGGCTCGGAGAGGACGAACTCGCCCACCCGCTCGACGGCGTGCCCGATGCCTCGATCGTCACCGGGGCCGAGGCCGCCGCCGGGTTCGAGCTGCCGGCAGACGAACGGCAATGACTCAGCGCCGTGACACGCACGGCGTGAGGGAGGAAACGAACATGGTTGACATTCGCGAGGCGTTCTCGGGGTTCAGCGTCGACGACATCGATGCAGCGCGGGAGTTCTACGGCACGAGACTGGGCCTTGCGGTCGAAGACGAGCCAGGGGCCGGCGGGCTCCGTGTCACGCTGCCGTCGGGGCAGCACGTCTTCGTGTACCCGAAGCCCGATCACGAACCGGCGACGTTCACGATCTTGAACCTCGTCGTCGAGGACATCGACCGAGCCGTCGATCAGCTGAACGCTGCCGGGGTGCAGACCAAGATCTACTCAGGCGACGCGGACTTCGGCACCGACGAACGAGGTATCGCGCGCGGGAGCTTCGCGGGCCAGGGCCCGGATATCGCGTGGTTCCGCGACCCCGCCGGAAACGTGCTCAGCGTGCTGGTCGTCTGACGGCCTGTGCCGGTCGCCTGACGGCCTGTGCTGGTCGCCTGACGGACTGGCGAACGGTCAGTCGCCTTCCGACAGCTCGGATGCCTCGAGTTCGAGCTGTGCGCGGAGGTCGGGGTCGAGGTCGGCGCCTGCCGTGGAGACGAGTTCGTATGCGGTGAGTTCGCGCGGCGACTCCTCGATCCCCTGCAGCGGCGCCAGGATCTTGGACTCGTCGAGCGCACCGAGCTTGCGCGCGGTGGGCAGCACCTGGCGCTCGAGGGAGCCGACGAACGAGTTGTAGTCTTTGACGCTGCGTTCGATCGTTCGCCCGAGCTTCTCGATGTGCCCCGCCGTGGTCGAGAGGCGCGTGTAGAGCTGGCGACTGAGGTCGAAGAGCGTCTTCGCCTCGTTGGTCAGCACGTCTTGCTGCCAGGAGAACGCGACCGTCTTGAGCACCGACCACAGGGTGACGGGCGAGGCGAGCGCGACGCGCTTCGAGAACGCGAACTCCATGATGCTCGGGTCGGCTTCGAGCGCGGCCGAGACGAGCGATTCGCTCGGGATGAACGCGATGACGAGCTCGGGTGAGGCGTCGAGCCCGTTCCAGTAGCCTTTCGAGCCGAGCGCCGTGATGTGCGCCCGCACCGCCTGCACGTGCTGCTTCATGAAGTCGGCGCGCCGCGCGGCATCCGATCCGCTCGCGGTGGCCGGGATCTGGCTGGCTTCGAGGTAGGCGTTGAACGGAACCTTCGCATCGACCGCGATCGACTTGCCGCCGGGCAGGCGCACGACCATGTCGGGGCGGCCCGCACCCGAGTCGCTCGAGATGCTCGACTGCACGTCGAAGTCGACCCGTTCGACGAGGCCCGCGGCCTCGACGACGCTGCGCAACTGCGTCTCGCCCCAGACGCCGCGCGTGCTGTTGGAGCGAAGCGCGGAGGCGAGCGATTCGGCCGTGGAGCGCAGGCGCTCCTCGGACTCGGCGGCGGACTTCAGCTGTTGGGTGAGTTCGCCGTGCTGAAGGCTGCGCTGCGACTCGAGATGCGTGACCTTCGACTGCATCTCGCTGAGCGACTGCTTGACCGGGGCGAGCGCCTGCAGCACCCGGCTCTCGGCCTGCTCGCGGGCCTCGCGCGCCTGCTGCTCTGCCCTGTGCTGCTCGACGATCTCGCGCTGCTGTTGCTGCGCGGCGAGGATCTGCTCGCGCAGCGCCCCAGCCGTTGCCTGCGTGGCAGCGAGCTCTTCGCGGAGGAGTGACTTCGCGGTCTCTTCGGCCGCCCGCACCTCGGCGACCTGCGCCTGGTGGCGGGCCTCGATGAGGGCGGGGTCTTCTGCGGCGGGGATGCTCGCGGCACGCCGCGTCGCCAGCACGGCGACGGCGAGGCCGCCGAGGAGTGCGCCGACGAGGAGGCCGATGGCAAGTGCGAGAAGGTCCATGGCGCAAGTGTCGCAGGGGCCGCCGACATCGCCGACGAGGCGCGGCGCGGTGGGTCTCGATACGCTCGCTGGCGCTCGCTACACGACCGGCGGGTGTGGGCCGCGCTCGCTATTCGACCGGCGGGGTCACTGCAGGGCCATCGGCCCGTGGGCAGCCCGCTCGTCGCGCGAGGCGACCGCGCCGATCGCGCCGAGTTTCACGCGCGTGAGGTGCGCGAGGCGTTCGACGTCGTCGGCTTCGTGGCGCGTGGCCGCGTGCACGATGATGGCGGCGCATGCCTCGGCGTCGGCGAGCGCGTCGTGGTGCGAGAAGCCCTCGAAACCTGCGGCCATGGCGGCGACCGGCAGGCGGTACGAGTCCAGGTGATACGTGCGACGGGCGACCTGCAGGCTGCACAGCGAACGGAAGTCGGGCACCGCGAGCCCGAACGCCGCCGTGGTCTTGGCGATCACGCCCATGTCGAAGCCCGCGTTGTGTGCGACGAGCACATCGCCGCCGGCGAACTCGACGAGCCCGGGCAGGTGGTCGGCCCAGCCGGGGGCATCCGCCACCATCTCGGGCGTGATGCCGTGGATGCGGATGTTCCACTCCGAGAACTCGTTATGCGGGAACGGCGGCCGGATGTACCAGTGCACGCGGTCGACAACACGGCCGTCGCGAACCTTCACCAGCCCAACCGAGCACGCGGACGCGCTCGACGAGTTGGCGGTTTCGAAGTCGATCGCGGTGAAGTCCACTGGCACGCGTGCATCGTCGCACGCGCCCACGACACGTCCGGGCGCGTCGCCGGGCGGGTCGGCGATCGGCACGAAACGATTGACGGATGCCCCGTGGCGGGCGTGGAATGGCAGCGGATGCCGCGCACCGCAGGCGCGACCCCGAGGTGAGGAGATCCGATGGCAGAGCTCGTCGTCGATCCCGCCGACGCGGCAACCGTGCGCAGCGCGAGATCGTTCGGCGCCGCGGCATCCGTCTACCGAGCGGCGCGGCCGGGCTACCCGACCGACGCCGTGGAATGGCTGATCGGCGATGCGCTGCGGGTGCTCGACCTCGGCGCGGGCACCGGCAAGCTCACCGAAGCGCTGGTGGCGCTCGATCGTGACGTGATCGCCGTTGACCCGGTCGAGGAGATGCTCGAAGAGCTGGAGGTGGCCGTGCCGGGCGTGCCGCGCATCCTCGGCACGGCGGAGGAGATCCCGCTCGAGGACGCATCGGTCGACGCGGTTGTCGCGGGGCAGGCCTGGCACTGGTTCCAGCCCGAGCGGGCGGTGCCCGAGATCGCCCGTGTGCTCAGGCCGGGCGGCGTGCTCGGGCTCGTGTGGAACAGCCGCGACACCCGTGCCGACTGGCTGAGGCAGGCGGGTGAGATCATGCACGAGCGCCACGACGCGAGCGCGACGTTCGCGGGCTACGTGAAGGTCGGCAGGCCGTTCGGCGAGATCGAGGAGCACACGGTGGAGTGGAGCGAGCGGATGTCGCGCAGTCGGTTCCTCGACCTCGTGCGGTCGCGCAGTACCTTCATCACGGCGACGCCCGACGAGCAGGCCGCGACGATCACGGCGCTCGAGACGCTGCTCGACACGCATCCCGATGTCATCGGAGCGGAGGAGCTCGCGGTGCCATACCTCACGCGGTGCTTCCGCGCGCGCCGCGACTGAGGTCGGGCGGGTGCAGATCAGCTCTCGAGCAGGTCGGCGGTCGCCCGCAGGAATGCGGCGATCGTTGCGGCACGGTCGTCGCCCGCCGCTGCAGCGACGAGTGCGGTGAGGTCGGCGCCGCCGCTCGAGGCCGCTGATGCGGCATCCGGAACCGGCGCAGCTCCGGGTTTCGCCTGCGTGTTCGCCATGCCGAGCAGCACCCGGCCGCCGAGCACCTCCTCACCGTGGAACTCGGGCGTCTGCCGCCGGTTGTCGCCGAACGCCGTCACGACCGAGCGCACGAAGTCGCGATTGGAGACCTCACCGACCCCGGCCGTGAGCAACGGGATCGCGTTGCGGGTGAAATCGCCCTGGCCGCCCGATTCCCACGCGACCTCCGTGGCCTTGCAGGCGCTGAAGAGGACCTCGCGGCGTACGCCGGCCGCGCGTGGTACCACGAGCAGCGTCTCTTCGGATTCGAGCACCCGGGCGAACGCGGCATCCCGGATCGGATCCGCAACACCGGGTGTCGACGCGACGCCGCGGTCGGCTCGGTACGCCTCCTCGTCGCGCCGGGAGAGGCTGACGACCCGGGGACGCGAGTCGTCGGCGGGAGTGAGGTCGACCTCGGGAGCGCGGTTCGCCGAGCCCGAGTGGCAGCTGTCGAAGAAGCACGTGAGGCTCACCCCCTCGGGGATCACATCCCAGATACGGGCGAGGTCGTCGTCGATGATGAGCCGGCCGTTCTGCCGGAAGTCGACCGGGCAGAGCGCTTCGTCCTTCGCGACGTCGCCGTCGTCCTCGTCGGCGTCGAGGTCAGGCACGAAGGTGCCGTGGCCCGAGTACTGCACGGCGAGTACGTCGCCGGGCGCGGCTCCGCTGACGAGTTCGAGGATGCCGCGGAGGATCTCGTCGCGGGTGGCCGCGGCATCCGTCAGCTCCTGCACTTCGAACCCGGCCTCGCGCAGTGCCTCGCCCCATGCTCGTGCGTCGGCGACGCAGCCTGCGAGCCGATCGCCCGCGTCGGGATACGCGTCCACGCCGATGCACAGCGCACGGCGTGCGCCGCCCGGTGCGGCGCCGTCGGTGGAGCGGGCGGCTCCGGCAGCCGGCAGGTCCTCGAAGCCAGGCCAGGGCTCGAGCCCTCGGCCCCGGCCCGCGGGGAACGGCGTGATATCACCGACTCCGGCGACTCGGCGGGCGACGCTCTCCATCGTGGCTGCGTCGTCGTCGAAGGCGCCATGCGCCCTCGCGGTACTGCCGGTACGGCGACCCACGGCGTGCGGGGCGAGCACGAGATCGCCCATCGAGGAGGAGCCGGTGAAGATGCCCGCGACGCTCGCGTCGACGGTGAGGTACTTCGCCATGCCCAAGATGGGCGTGGCCTTGCGCGGTTCGAACGACGCCGAGACCAGATAGAGCAGCGACTTGTTGTAGATGCGCAGGCAGGTGTCGTCGCGCTCCGCCTCGTCGTCCATGGTGAAGATCGCGATGTTCTTCACCTTGCCCTTCCTCAGCTGCGGCAGCAGCAGCTTCGAGAACGTGTCGATCCGCACGGCGGGCGCCAGCAGGTTGACCGATTCGATCGATGGCACGCCCGCCGCGATCGCCGCGGGCACGAAGTGCGAGTGGAAGATCGACCCGGCGCTGTGACCGACCACGTGCACGGTGATGGCGCCGCGGTTCTTGCGCATCCACTTCGCGAGCGCGGTCGCGAAGGCGAGGCCGCCGCCGCCATCGACGGATGCCGCAGCCGCATCGACCTTCATGTCGTTCCAGATGCCGCCCCCGCCGAGGAGGCGTGCCGCGACCTCGAGGAAGCTGTCTTTCGCCTCGTCGACCCAGCCGCGTCGTCCACCCGACGCCCAGCGCCGGAGCGCGTCCCAGAGCGCCGTGCCGAGCCCGGTCTCCCAGATGAAGTGGATCGGGTAGACCCCGTTCTCCTTCCACCACGCGACCTGCTGTTCGGCGATGCCGAACCCCGCCTCCTTGTCGACGAGCCCGCCGTGGGCGTAGAGCACGACCGGCACCGGACCGGGCGCATGCTCGGCGACGAACGCGGGCAGGTGCTCGGAGAAGATCGCCTCGAGGTCGGCCGTCGTCGTGCGGAAGTCGGCGACGGATGCCGCAGCTGTCGGCGATCCGGCCGCCAGCCGGCCGTCTTCGAGCGAGATCACATGCGGGCGAAGGGCTGCCAACTGATCGGCACTGAGCCGTTTCGCACCGCGTGAGGCCGCTTCCGCCGCCGACGCCGTCGTGGGTGGAGCGGGAGCCGGTGGGGCTGAGGGGCTGGGCGGTCGTGCGGCGTTCATGATGGTGGTCCTTCCCGGTCGGTCAGGTGATGCGGATGCGTGCGCGCGGATGCGCGTAGACGGCGTAGGCGAGGTCGGTCAGGTCGGATGCGTCGCGTGCGGCACGACGTGCAGCGCGTGCGGCCTCGGCGATCGTCGCCGTGCCGTCGGCGAGCGTCTCGTAGAAGGTGTGCACGAACGTGGATGCCGGGTCGTCGCCGACTGCCCACGAGCAGCCCACGAACGCCGCCGCGCCACCGCGCAGGAACGCCTCGGGGAAGCCGCCGAGCGACGCCGGCCCCGAGGGCAGGCGGCCGAGGTCGCACGCGTTGAGGAAGACGAGGGGGCCCGCGGCCGCGGCATCCGTCACTCCACGATCCGGCAGATCGCGACGCAGCTGTGCATCGG
>DASSBT010000195.1:0-2908 GCA_035698465.1 Agromyces sp.
GACGACGATCGCGGCATCCGTCGTCTGCCGAAGCATGGCGACGCCGTCACCGACGAGGGCGAGCGGATGCCGCGACGCGCCCGACGCCACCCCGATCGCGGTGCGTTCGACGGGCAGGTCGCTGAGATCGAGCGATGCCGCAGGGCGCCGATCGAGTGGGATCGCGCCGGTCGCGAGCTCGAGCGTACTCGTCGCCGAGGCCGCGGTGCGGAGCCCCGCGAGGGAATCGCCGTTCGGCACGTCGTTCAGCCAGAGGCTTCGGTAGCCGAGGCGTTCGATGCGCGGAGCGAGGGCCGCGATGGTCGCGGCCGGAGTCGTGCCCGGCAACCCGATCGAGACGGTGGTGCGCATGACTCAGCCCGCGTACGTTCCGACGAGACGCACCGCGCCGCCGTCGACGCCCTTCGCACCCTGCTCCCAGCCTTCGCCACCGATTCCCTGGGAACCGACCGACACCACCCCCGCCTGCCACGCGGGAAGCCCGAGAACCCCGAGCTCTGCAATCACGTCGGCCGCGGCATCCGCAGAGACGACCGCGAAGAAGCCGATGCCGAGGTTCCAGGTGCCCTCTGCACTCTCGAGCGAGGTTCCCGCGAGATCACTGAGCATCCGGAACACGGGGGCGGGCGACCACGTCGAGCGATCGAGCTCGACCCACGATCCGCGCGGCAGCACGCGCGCGAGGTTCGCCGCGATACCTCCACCTGTGACATGCGACAGCGAGTGCACGGATGCCCCGAGCCGCTCGTTCGCGAGCAACTCGACGAGCTGGCCGGTGTACAGGCGGGTCGGTTCGAGCAGGGCCTCGCCCCACGTCGTGCCGAGGTCGGCTGCGGCATCCGGGTACCCGATGCCCGCGCCGTGGAGGATGTGCCTGACGAGCGAGAACCCGTTGGAGTGCAGGCCGCTCGATGCGATCGCGATGACCGCGTCGCCGTCGCGCACGCGCTCGGCGCCGAGGAGCCGGTCGGCCTCGACGACGCCGACCGCGGCACCCGCGACGTCGTAGTCGTCGAGACCCATGAGCCCCGGGTGTTCGGCGGTCTCGCCGCCGACGAGCGCGGTGCCCGTCTCGGCGCAGGCGCGCGCGATGCCGGTGACGATGGCCGCAATGCGCTCGGGCACGACCTTGCCGCAGGCGATGTAGTCGGTCATGAAGAGCGGCTTCGCGCCGACCACGATGATGTCGTCGACGACCATGCCCACGAGGTCTTGCCCGATGGTGTCGTGCAGGTCGAGCGCCTGTGCGATCGCGATCTTGGTGCCGACGCCGTCGGTCGAGGTCGCGAGCAGGGGCTTCTCGTAGTCCTTGACGAACGAGACGTCGAAGAGGCCGGCGAACCCGCCGAACCCGCCGACCACGCCGGGGCCGTGCGTCGCCGAGACCGCCTCTTTCATCAGTTCGACGGCGAGATCACCCGCCCGGGTGTCGACTCCGGCGGCGGCATATGGCGAGTTCGCGGTCACCTCTCAAGCGTACCCGCGGCCCGCGCGCCGAACGGTGCCCCGAGGCATCCGCTGCACTAAAATAGGCGCATGCAGGCGGGTGGAACACCGTCGTGGGTGATTCGCGAAAACGCGAGTCGCTCCGTTCTCCTCGCCCTCTACCTGCGTGAGGTGCTCGCGATCGCCTCGCCCGTCGAGTTGCCGCGGCTGCGCGATGTCGGCGCCGTCGGCGAGCGGCTCGAGATGGATCAGCACGACCTGCTCGAGCGGCAGTGGCGTGCGTGGTGGGCGATGACCGTCGAGCCAGAGGCGCATCCGTCGAACGTGCCGCTCGAACTCATCGATGCCTACGAGACGGAGGTCGCGCTGCCGGTGTCGGGGTCCGAGGTGCTCGCCGTCGCGATCCGACCGCACGCCGAGGCGGCCCGCGCGTGGGCCGAGTGGGCGCACCAGGGCTATCGCACGGCGTCGGCGGCGCGCCGCGGCGATTCGTACCGTGCGTACGCCGGCACGATCGCCGAGCACGAACGCGAGGTCGGCAGGCGCGCGCACTCGTTCGAGCTGAACGTCGAGGTCTTGCCCTTCGTCGCACAGGGTGTCTGGTGGATTGGCGCCATGACCGTCGGCGTCACCGATTCGCTGCGCTCGGATGCCTCGGCGTTCGACGATGCCATCCACCCGATCATCGCCGAGCTCGCGTAACCCCGCGGGTTGAGGAGCGCCCGACGAAGGAGGACGCGTCTCGAAACCCGTCTCCGCTCGCGGGTTTCGAGACGCTCGCTGCGCTCGCTCCTCAACCCGCGGTTCACGGCACGTGAGCTCGCTCCTCAACCCGCGGACCATCGATACGCTCCTTCGTCGCTGCTCGACCACCGTGGCACGCGTGCCAGACTCGACTCCATGAGCATCTGGTTCGGCGAGCCCTCCGTGGAGTGGGCGAATTCGCGCTGCGACGGCACCCTCATCCGCTCGCTCGGCATCGAGATGACCGAGCTGACCGACGACTCGCTGAAGGGTCGCATGCCGGTCGATGGGCGAACGCGTCAGCCGGGCGGGGTGCTGCACGGCGGGGCATCCGTCGCCCTGGCAGAGACCCTCGCGAGCTGGGGCGCGAGCTTCACGGTCGACCCCGAGGCGAACTACTGCGTCGGCATGGAGATCAACGCCAACCACACCCGGCCCGTGGCCGACGGCTGGGTCTACGCCGAGGCGAAGCCGCTCACGCGCGGCCGCACGACGCAGGTCTGGGAGATCAGGATCACGGATGCCGCGGGCAAGCTCGTGTGCATCTCGCGCTGCACGATGGCGGTGCTGGCGCAGCCGTCGGAGTACTAGTAACGGGTCGAGCCCGCGGTGCGTTCGTCGGCGCCGCACCGCGAAGTTGGAGAAGTCGCAGGATGTCGATCGAGGCGGCGAAGAATCCGACGTCGTACGAGCCCCAGTCCATGCTCGCGAGGTTGAT
>DASSBT010000196.1:0-5447 GCA_035698465.1 Agromyces sp.
GTGCCCGTAGGTGCGGCCGTCGCCCTGCACCCCCACCGAGCGCACGTCGGCGAGGAGCACGACGGGGCACTGCCAGATCTCGTCGTCGAGACCGGCGGCCGTGAGCTCGGCGCGGGCGATCGCGTCGGCCTCGCGCAGCACTTCGAGGCGCTCGCGCGTGACCTCTCCGACGATGCGGATGCCGAGACCCGGGCCGGGGAACGGCTGACGGCCGACGATCGCCTCGGGCAGGCCGAGTTCGCGGCCGATGGCACGCACCTCGTCTTTGAAGAGCGTGCGCAGCGGCTCCACGAGCTCGAACTGCAGGTCTTCGGGCAGGCCGCCCACGTTGTGGTGGCTCTTGATGTTCGCGGTGCCGGTGCCGCCGCCCGATTCGACGACGTCGGGGTAGAGCGTGCCCTGCACGAGGAAGCGGATCGGCTGCCCCTCGGCTGCGGCCTCGGCCATCAGGTCGCGTTCGGCCTGCTCGAAGGCGCGGATGAACTCGCGGCCGATGATCTTGCGCTTCTCCTCGGGGTCGCTCACCCCGGCGAGCGCATCGAGGAAGATGTCGGCCGCGTCGACCGTGACGAGGCGCACGCCGGTCGCTTCGACGTAGTCCTGTTGCACCTGCTCGCGTTCGCCCCGGCGCAGCAGGCCGTGGTCGACGAATACGGCGGTGAGCTGGTCGCCGACCGCCTTCTGCACGAGCGCCGTCGAAACGGCCGAGTCCACGCCGCCCGAGAGCGCCGAGATCACCCGCGCCGAGCCGACCTGCTCGCGGATGCGCGCGACCTGCTCGGCGATGACGTTGCCCGAGTTCCAGTCGGCCGGGATGCCGGCCGCCCGGTGCAGGAAGTTCTCGATGACGCGCTGCCCGAACTCGGAGTGCTTCACCTCGGGGTGCCATTGCACGCCGTACAGGCCCTGCTCGTCGTTCGCGAACGCGGCCACCGGTGTCGTGGCAGTCGATGCGAGCACCTCGAAGCCCTCTGGCGCGCGCGCCACAGAATCGCCGTGGCTCATCCAGACGACCTGCGCGGTCGGTTGCCCGTCGAGCAGCGCGTTGCCGTCGTCGGTGCGTGCGGTGACGGCGGTCGAGCCGTACTCGCGGTGGCCGGTGTGCGCGACCTCACCGCCGAGCTGCTGTGCCATCACCTGGAAGCCGTAGCAGATGCCGAGCGTCGGAACGCCGAGCTTGAGGATGCCCTCGTCGAGCGCGGGCGCACCCTCTTCGTAAACCGACGACGGCCCGCCCGAGAGCACGATGCCGATGGGGTTCTTCGCCGCGATCTCGTCGGCCGTGATCGTGTGCGGCACGATCTCTGAGTAGACGGATGCCTCGCGCACGCGCCGCGCGATGAGCTGCGCGTATTGCGCGCCGAAGTCGACGACGAGCACGGGACGCTGCTCGGTGGGCTGGTCGGTCACTGCTGGGCCTCCACGTTGTCGTCGGTGCGGTCGGCGGCGGCCGCGGCATCCGGCCCGCTCGAACCGGCACCTGAGCCTGTCGAAGGGTGCTGTGCGAGATACGCACGCACTTCGCGCGTCACCCGCACCTCGAGGATGAACGACAGGAACGGGATGACGCCGCCGAGCGCGATGACGATGAACCGCGAGAACGGCCAGCGCATCAGGCTCCACAGCCGGAAGTCGCTGAACAGGTACACGACGTAGAACCACCCGTGCACGATCAGGATGCCGGTCGAGAGGTTCACCGCGGTGACGGTGTCGCTCGGCACGAACGCGAGGAAGCCCTGCGGACCCCCGAGCTCGAGTTCGAGCCCGAACGCGTACTTCATGATCATCTCGGCGCAGAGCGCGAGCAGCAGCACACCGGTGATGACCGAGGCCACCTGGTAGAAGCGGAGCGCCCCGCGAATGCGCGGCAGATCGGCGAGTTTCGGCTCGAGGGGCATGGCATCATTCTACGTGGCGTCGACGAGCTCCCTCGGCACGACGAAGACATCGACGAGGGCGCCGCTGCGCCAGAGCGTCATCTCGACCTGACGATCGATCGCGTTCTCGACCATGAGCTTCTGGATCGAGGTCGAGGTCACGATCTTGCGCCGGTCGAGCGAGACGACGACGTCGCCACGCCGAATGCCGGCGACCTCGGCAGGGCTGCCTGCGGCGACGCCCGCCACCTGGAGTCCGGTCGGAGAGCCGATGCGCGCGGCGAGTTCGGGCGCAAGCTGCACCTGCGCGCCAACGATCCCGAGCCAGGCACGGCGAACCCGCCCCGATCGGATGAGGGTCGCGATGATCTCGCGCGTCGCCCGATTGATCGGCACGGCGAGGCCGAGGCCGATGCCGGCAACGGCGGTGTTCACGCCGACCATGTGCCCGTTGCCGTCGGCGAGCACGCCACCCGAGTTGCCGGGGTTCAGCGCGGCATCCGTCTGGATCACCTCGTCGATCACGCGGCCCGAGGCGGTCGGCAGCGAACGGCCGAGGTTCGAGACGATGCCCGCGGTCACGCTGCCGGCGAGGCCCAGCGGGTTCCCGAGCGCCACGACCAGTTGCCCGACGCGAAGGTCGGCCGCGTCGCCGAACGGAACCGGCGGGGGCACTGTGCCGCGGGCCCGAAGCACCGCGAGGTCGGAGAGCACGTCACGGCCGACCACGTCGACCGTGACCGAGGTTCCATCGCCGAAGGTCGCCTCGGCGGATGTCGCCCCGACGACGACGTGGGCACTCGTGAGCAGCACCCCGCCTTCATCGATGACGCTCGCGCTACCTGCGCCCCCGCCCCGTGACGACCGCACCGCCAGGCTGGCGACACTCGGCAGCACCGTGCGTGCGACGGTCGTCACGACCCTCGAGTACGCATCCAGCGGTTCTTCGGCGCCCACACGGAAATCATGACCCCAGTGGCCCTGCTCGCATCCGGAGTTCGCCGCGAGCAGAACACATCGGTTCCGGATGCCGCAGCAGCGACCCGCGAACTGGGGCTCGCTGCTACTCAACCGCGCCCATACGCTCGGGTCAGCCCGAGGAGGACCAGCCATGCGCGCTCGTACCGTCGCCCTTGCCGCTGTGATCGCACTGGTCGCCGGACTGACCGCGCCCGCCGCAGCCTCGGCGGCCGAGGCGGCCACCCCAGTACTCGGTGAGCCGGTCGGTGCCGCGACTCTCCCGGCGGGTGACTGCAAGCTCTCCAGCCCCTTCTGGCAGTACAACGAGGGTTTCGGTATCGATGAGGCCGCCGCCCGGGCCACCGGTACGCTGACGGTGCAGGCGATCTATGCGGACTTCCCCGATCATCGTGGAGGGGGCGAGGGCGAGTACTGGCTGGAGCACCTGCATGCCGACGCTGCACGGGCCGCAGCCAACCTCGAGACGCAATCAGGCGGGAGGCTCGACGTCATCGTGCGAGAGCCGAGCGAGTGGGTCACCCTTCCGCACCCGACGACGGCGTACCCCCACAGCGGCGATGCCGCATGGGGGAACCGGACCTTCCACGAATTCGTGACCGACGCCATCACCAGTGCCGAGCCCACGATCGATTTCGCGGGCGCCGACGTGGTGTGGGTCTTCTACCCATCCGTAGCGCCCCTTCCGACGCGGGCCCAGGCAGACAATTTCGTGCCGCTGACGCCCGATGGAGCGGTCTTCCGTGCGATCACCATTCCGAAGCTCGGATCGGATGCCTCGGCGTCCGCGGTCATCGTGCACGAGACCGGCCACACCTTCGGCTTCCCCGATCTCTACGACGTGACCGCATCCGGCGGTGCATCGACCTTCCTCGGCACGTGGGACCCGATGAGCGACGGGTGGGGCGACGGCGCGGAGCTCGAGGCGTGGGAGTTCATGGGCTGGCATGTCTGGCGCCTCGGGTGGATCGACGACGATCAGGTCAGTTGTATCGGGACGGATTCGCAGATCGAGGTGACGCTTGATGCACTGACAGGGCGCGGCGACTCGCTCATCGCTGTCATCCCGACAGGAATGCATCGCGCCATCGTGGTGGAGTCTCGGAAAGCCGACCGCTTCGATGCCTCGATCGTCCGCCCGGGCGTGCTGATCACCGTGGTGGACACCGAGCTGGGTTCGGGTGAAGGTCCGGTGCGCGTCGCTCCCCGTGATGGAACCCAGTTCCCGATCACGCCCGAGGAGTTCGCCGACTCCACGCTCCTGCCCGGCGATCGTTACACCGATCCCGCGACCGGTCTCATCGTGACCGTACTCGCGAGCACCGAAGCATCAGATACCGTCCGTATCACGTGGCCTGGTGTCCCGACCGAGCCATCGACCACTCCAGCGCCGGTCATTCCCCTGACTCAGCCGGCGGCCGCAGGAACCGCCACCCTGCCAGCGATGGGGATCGACTCGGCGACCGCGGTGGCAACCGCCGCGCTCCTGCTCCTCACCGGTGGCATCGCGCTCGCGGGCACTCGTCGCCGAGCCGTTCTTGCGACGGCGCGCACCAGATCACGTTGACGGGGAACTCGTGACCACACCGCCTTGGTCTTCGGTGGCATCGCCCGCGGCTCCCTCGCCCTCGGCGGCGGCATGCTCCTCGGCCTCGTCGCGCTCGCGCTTGACGGCGTCGCGCACGAGGCGATACCAGAGGAAGATCGCGAACCCGGCGAACACGACCCACTCGGCCGCGTAGAAGATATTGAGCCAGTTCAGTTCGACGGATGCCTCGGGCGGGGGCGAACTGATCGCATCGAGGCCGGCCGCCGGCTCCGTGGCCGTCACGTAGCCGAAGTACACCGGACGGTCGTCGTAGTCGGCCCAGATGTTGATGAGCTGCGCCACCGCGACCGTCGTCATCGCGAAGGGGTCGCCGTCGTCGTCAGGCACCACGGGCGCCTCGCTCGGCAGGAACCGACCGACCACCGTGGCACTGCCGCCCGCACCCGCATCGAAGCGCTCGGCCGCGTCGCGCGCGGCGTCGCGGTCGGCTGCCCACCCGAGGGCGACGGGCAGGCCGCCTGGAGCGGCATCCGTCACCTCGAGATGCGCGACCACCCAGTAGCCGGACTCACCATCGTTCAGGCGCCCGTCGACGATCACCGTGTCGCCCGGCACGAACTCACCGGTGACCTCGACACGCTGGCCGGTCGCCACCTGTTTCGTCGGTACACCGGGCGCGACGACGTCGGCGAAGGGCAGCACCTCTTCGGTCGGCCGCTCGATCACCTCGGCCTGCTCGACGGCACGCTCGAGCTGCCACTGCCCGAGCAGGGCGAATGCCGCGGCGATGCCGAGGGCGAGGAGGAGCGCCAGCACCCATCGTGGGCGCAGCATCATCTGCAGCATCAGGCGTCGTGCTCCTCGGCCGCGTCGCGAGGTCCGCTCGCGGCGCGGAACGCGTGGGCAAGCCGATGCGGCGCGCCGACCGCGACCAGCATGTCGCCGGCCGCCACGCGGAACTCGGGCGCCGGAGACGCGTGCACCTCATCGCCTCGGACCACCGCGATGACCTGCACGCCCTCGGCCGGGAACGCGTCGACCGA
>DASSBT010000197.1:0-17750 GCA_035698465.1 Agromyces sp.
GCCCGAGCGTTCCTTCTATTACTTCCACCCGTCGCCCCTTCGACAGGCTCAGGGAACGGAGCCCCCAGGGGGTGACCCTTCGACGAGCTCAGGGGGCGACCCGAGCTCGGGGGGCGACCCTTCGACGAGCTCAGGGGCCGATCCAGGTTACGAGGCGTGGCTGGGCGTGCCCAGCCTGCCGAAGTTCGACTGGAGCTCGGCCGAGCTGCGGCGTCGCTTCATCGAGGGACCCGACTCGATCGTCGCGCGATACCTGAAGCCGCCGTTCTCGCTTGACGGCTGGCGCATCGACGTCGCGAACATGACGGGGCGGCTCGGCAGCGTCGATCTCAACGCCGAGGTGCGGCAGGCGATCCGCCGCACGATGCTCGAGGTGAACCCCGACACGATCCTGCTCGCCGAATCGACGAACGACGCGGCATCCGACTTCCAGGGCGATGCGTGGCACGGCGCGATGACGTACGCGCCGTTCACGCGTCCGGTCTGGAGCTGGCTGCAGGAGCCGGGCAGCTCGGCGGGCGGCGGCATCGGATTCGCGGGCGGCCGGGTGCCGACGTACGGCGGGCCCGAATTCCACGAGGCGCACGTGCGGTTCACTGCCGGCTTCCCGTGGCGCACACGCCTCGCGACGATGAACGCGCTCGACACGCACGACACCCCGCGCTTCGCGACCTCCGCCCGGCCCGGCACGGTGCCCGTCGCGTTCGGCCTCGCGGCGACGCTGCCGGGCATCCCGGTCGTCTGGGCGGGCGACGAGTTCGGACTCACCGGCGTCGACGGCGAGGCATCCCGCACGCCGATTCCATGGGGGAGCGAGGCGGATGCCGCGGTCGCGCCCGTGCTCGACACCTACGCGTCGCTCATCGCGATGCGTCGCGCGCACCCAGTGCTCGCGACGGGCGGTATCCGCTGGCTCGCGATCGACGATGACGCCGTGGCGTTCGTGCGTGAGTCGACGGGGGAGTCCGTGCTGGTGTTCGCCTCGCGGTCGGCAGCGTCGCTGTCGTTCGCTTCCGCTGCGATCGCTGCGGTTGGGCCGGATGCCGCGACGCGCCTTCATGGGGGCGCCCGGCTCGCGGCATCCGACGGTCTCGTGCACCTCAGCGCCGACGGCCCGAGCTTCGCGGCATGGCTGCTGCCGGGCGTCGCGGCGCCCGCCTGGGGATAACCGCGGAGGTCACGGGCGGGAGACCAATATCGTCGGAGCTCCGACCGAGAGGAATTCTGATGCCCGCCACGATCGACCGAACCTCGTACTCCGAAATCGACGCTGCGAAGCCGAACCCGAGCGCCGTCAACAGTCTCGCCATCGTGAGCCTTGCGCTCGCGGCGAGCGCGCTCGTTCTCGGTATCCCCGCAGCCCTCGCAGGGATCGTCTTCGGCCACATCGCGTTGGCGCAGCTGCGGCGGAACCCTCAACGCGGACACGGCATCGCACTTTCGGGCGTCATCGCCGGATACGTGATGTTGGTGGTCTCGATCGTGACCGCGGTCGTCGTAATAGCGTTCGTTCTGACCGGGCCCTACCTGCTCTGGGGCCTTGCCGGCGCATAGTGCCTCGCTGGCGACCACCGTTCGAAGGGCGTGCGGCGAGGTGATATCCTCGTACGGTTGCCGATTGCGGCACACGCCCCGATAGCTCAGTGGTAGAGCACTTCCATGGTAAGGAAGGGGTCGTCAGTTCAATCCTGACTCGGGGCTCTGGTTCTCTTCGGTTTCGGCCGGTGGGGCCTTCCCGGCGGGGTAGCTCAGGTGGTTAGAGCACACGGCTCATAATCGTGGTGTCGCGGGTTCGAGTCCCGCCCTCGCTACCAGAAGAAACCCACGGTCGCCCAGGGTTCGCGTAGTCGTGCTGGTACCCGGTGTGATGTCTCAGGACATTGTGAACGGCTGAACTCGTGGTTTGTCGGGTTCAGCCGTTTTTTCGTTTTGGACGGTCGACGTGGTCAACGCGGATCGGTGGTGCAGGCGTTTCGACCATCGAAGATCTGCGCAATCACGATGCCGAGCGCTTCGGCCTCTCCATCTCAACTCCCGCATCGATGGCCCCTTCCTCGATGTCGAGGAAGGGTGTGGCTACGTTCTCCGCGGAGAGGCGCGACCACCAACTCGCTGAAGCTTGGACGAGGGCTTGTATCCGGTACCCGGATACGGGTTTACCGTGGAGGCATGATCAAAGACACATCGGAATGGGTGCCCGCTTCGTGCATGCTGCCCACCGTGGAGCGATCGCTCCGCGAGAAGGCGTTTGCCGACCTGTTCGCCTCCTCATTGGCCGGCGTCGAACGCACCTCCTCGGAGACCGCCCGACTCGTCCTCGTTCCCGAGAGCTTCGTAAGGGCTCGCGACCTTGCGGCACGCGAGTCCTCCTGCTGTTCGTTCTTCACCTTCGACTTCCGCGAGATCGATGGTGCCGCGGTGATGTCGGTCACTGTTCCGGCCGCGCGAGTGCCTGTGCTTGATGCGCTCGTGGCTTCCGCGCGTCGGGCGGCCGCGTTTGACCCGTCAAGCTCATGAGCCTTCGTGCCGGCCAGGTCGCCGCTCGCGCGGGTGTCAACTTGCAAACACTCCGCTACTACGAACGCCGTGGGATCCTCGCCGCTCCAGATCGCAGTTTGGGTGGCCACCGACAATATGGCGAGGACACAGTGCTCCTCCTCCGGGTGATCAAGGCAGCTCAAGGGCTCGGATTCACACTTGATGAAGTCGCAGAACTGGTCGATGCCGGTTCACACGCCCACCGACGCCGAGCGCATCTTGCCGATCACGCGCGCGCGAAGCTCGTCCAGGTCCGCGCGAAGATCGCCGCGTTGCAGCAGATCGAGGCGACCCTCGAGCAGACGATCGAGGCTCGCTGCGACGACCTCAAAGTCTGTGCGCTCGAAGAGCACTGCCCAATCCCGTTCCAGTCCATCGCCGCAGCGGACATCATATGAGCGGCCCGGACGACGAACTGGTCCAATGATCGTGCAGGCGCGCCTCCCAAGCTCGGCCAGGTCTGCGGGAGGTCCAGCCCGCCACGTTCCCGCCCTGTTCTTCGCGCTGACGGCGGTGCTGTCCCTGCCGTTCCTGATCCTCGGCGCCTTGGTAGACACCCCGGAAGGGGCCGTCGTGGACCTTCCCCTCAGCGCGCTGCAGGTTTTCGCGCCCTTCCTCGCGGCCATCCTGCTGGTCCTGAGGGAGAGCGGGTGGCGTGGCGTCGGCCGGCTCATCGCGGACGCGCTCGACGTCCGGCGCCTGCGGTCGGCACGAGTGCTGGTGCCGCTGGCGCTGATCATGCCGATGATCTACTTCGCTTCCTATGGCATCATGCGACTCGCGGGCCGGCAATTGCCCGGGTTCGAATTCTCCGTGACGGCAGCTGTCGTCCTCCTGGTGATGTTCCTCCTCAGCGGATTCTTCGAAGAAGTCGGATGGACGGGATACGCGCTCGAGCCGTTGCGGCAGCGGCTCGGCTACCTCGGCGCCGCCCTGGTCATCGGCGTGGTCTGGGCGCTGTTCCACGTGCCGGCTGACCTGCAAGGTGACCGCGACCTCGAGTGGATCGCCTGGTACCGGCTCGCCAGCGTCATGCTGCGAGTGGTGATCGTGTGGGCCTACCTCGTGACGGGAAGGGCGCTGGCCGCGGCAATCCTCGTGCATGCGACCGACAACCTGAGCTGGTCCCTTTTCCCGGTCGGCGGGTCGCACTACGACCCGTTGTTCATGGCGCCGGTGAGCGTGGCCGTGGCTGCCGTGCTGGTGTTCACGGCGTTTCCGGCTTGGTCCCCACCCCGCGAGAACCGCGCGAGCCGCCTGAGCTGATCCGGCAATGTGAGACCAAGGGAGGTTGCGCGGATAGGTCATGGGTGTCCCTGTCAGGCGGCGCCTACAATTCGGCGCATCGCGCATCGCGCAGCCGACCGCTGCGCTCCGTGATCACGCTCGCATCGCCGGCAGGCGCTCGAGTACGTCGGCAGCGTGCCGCGCTCCCGAGGTTGCCCGCAACCTTTCGCCCGTTCGGCGCGCGCCCGCCGCCATGGCGCGGCTCTCGAGCGCCTGCGCGATTGCGACGCGCAGTTCGGCGGCGGCGGCATCCTTCGCGACGTGCCCGCCCAGCCCTGCTCGCTCGACCGCGGCGGCGACGAGGTGATGGTCGGCGTGGGGGGTCATTGGCACGATGAGCACGGGCACGCCCGCGGCCAGTGCGCGCATCGTCGTGCCATGGCCGCCGTGTCCGATGAGCAGACGGGCCGACCCCAGCAGCTCTCCGTGGTCGCCGAACGCACGCACCTCGACGCCGTCGACGCTCGGGAGAGTCGCCGGATCGATGGCAGGCCCCGCCGTGACGATTGCCCGCACACCGAGATCGCCGAGTGCCCGGATGACTCGCGACAGCACGCCCAGCTGCCCGGGATACGCGATCGTGCTGAAACTGACGAGCACATGCTGGTCGCCGTCCGTCGTGCGGGCCAGCGCCGCCGGAATGATCGGTCCGACCTGCACGATGCGGTCGCGCGGGATGCGCCCTGCACCGATCGGGTCGAGTTCGGGGTCGGTCGCGAGCACCAGCGTCTGCGGTATCCGGCCGTGTGTGAACGGGAGCGTGCCCGTCGCGCGGAGCCAGAGGCCCATCGGCGATTGCGCCGACCACTGGGCTTCCCAGTAGCCGAGCATCGCGTGGAAGAGCATCGCCGAGGGGATGCCGCTGCGACGCGTGGCGTCGAGTGCGCCGGGCACCATGCAGTCTACGAGTAGGGCATCGGGTCGGGCGCGCACGATGGCCGCTTCGAGATCGCGCCCGATCCCCCGATCTGATGCGAGCGACAGCCATGTGAGCATGCTCCGCACGCCCGGGTCGGCGACACGCGGATTCCACGGCCTGGCGCGTTCGAACGCCTCGAGTCGATCGCCGTCGAGTCCCGACCGCTCGACCTCCGAACGGAGGGCGTGGTGACCGAGGATGCGGACACGGTGGCCCCGCGCCTCGAGCTCTCGGGCGATCAGGAGCGCCGGTGGGACATTCCCTCCGGCGAGCGGCAACACAAAGAGGAAGTGCGCCACTGGAGTCGCCTTACCCCGTGACGACCTTGGCGCGTCCACCCCGACGCGCGCGACGCACTCTGACGGTGGGTCGCCCGTCATCGGGAGGCATCGAGCCAGCAGCTTCGACTGTGGAGATCGCCTCGTCGTACTCGCTCATCGTGCCCTCCCCGATCATGACCCTAATCGATACGGGCGCCGGGCCGTCGAGCTCGGCGAGTTCGAGCAGGGCGTTGTGTCATCCAGCCGGCGGACACGCAACCGCCTCGGGAAGCGTCTCGCGACCGGCGCGTACGCATACACGATGTCGAACAGCTACAACGGTGCGCTGAAGCCGGCGATCGTCTTCGCGCGCGACACCCCGGCCCCGATCCACCCTCGACGACAGGGGGAGCGCCCGCAGGCCCCGACGCTTGCGCTTCGGGCCGCGGATGCTTAGAGTCTTCCGAAGTGGGACAACTGTCCCACTTCGGAATCGCGGACATCGACGTCCGTGGATGGAGACGAAGATGCTCGAGTTCACGCCGAATCGGCCGACCCCCGAGGCATTGGCACGCCGGCTGCCTGAAGGGTTCGTGATGGGCACGGCGACCGCGGCCGCCCAGATCGAGGGTGCGGTGAAGGTCGGCAATCGGACTCGCAGCGTCTGGGACGCGTTCAGCGCCGAACCCGGACGCATCGTCGATGGGAGTGACACCTCCGTCACGGCCGATCACTTCCACCGCTACCGCGAGGACGTCGCGCTGATGCGCGAGCTGGGGTCTGATGCCTATCGGTTCTCGTTCGCGTGGACGAGGTTGCAGCCGCACGGCACGGGGCCGCTGGATCGCGACGGCGCTGACTTCTACGATCGACTCCTCGACGAACTCGGTGAAGCTGGGATCTCATCGTTCGCGACGATCTCGCACTGGGATCTGCCCGAGGAATACGCCAGAGGCTGGCTCGATCGCGACACCGCGCACCGGCTCGGCGAATTCGCAGGTCTGCTCGGCGAGCGGTTCGGCGATCGCATCGACGCGTGGATCACGATCAACGAACCGGCGACGGTGACGCTCAACGGCTACGCGCTCGGCCTGCACGCGCCCGGGTACAGCCTGCTGTTCGATGCCCTCCCCGCCGTGCACCACCAGTTGCTCGGCCACGGGCTCGCGGTCGAGGCGCTGCGCGGAGCCGGAGTGTCGGGCCGTATCGGCATGACCAACACGCACAGCCCGGTCGAACCGGTCGCCGACACCGTCGACGACCACATGATGTCCGCGCTGTTCGACGTCGTGCACAACCGGATGTTCGCAGACCCCGTGTTGCTCGGCCACTACCCCGAGGTACCGGCCGAGCTGGGAGCGCTCTTCTCGGTGTTCGATTCGGTGCCGTCGAGCGATCTCGACCAGATCCACCAGCCGCTCGACTTCTATGGGTTGAACTACTACCAACCGAGTCGGGTCGCTGCAGGCGCGGGCACCGGCGAGAGTCCCGATGGCACGAGCGAGGCGATGACGGGTCTGCCGTTCCGCCTCGAGGAGTTCGAAGGTGTGCCGACGACGGCGTTCGGCTGGCCGATCGTGCCCGCTGGGTTCGCCCGTTCGCTCGCCGAGGTGCAGGAACGATACGGCGATTCGCTGCCACCCGTCTACATCACGGAGAACGGCGCGAGCTTCGACGACGTGATGACCGCCGATGGCTCGGTCCCCGATCCCGAACGGGTGGCCTTCCTCAGCGATCACCTCGAAGCTGCGCTGGATGCGGTCGCCCCGGGCGGCGCCGCAGACGGGCTCGACCTGCGTGGCTACTTCGTGTGGTCCCTCATGGACAACTGGGAGTGGGCCGCAGGGTTCACGCAACGGTTCGGTCTCGTGCATGTCGACTTCGCCACCGGAACCCGCACGCCCAAGACCTCGTTCCACTGGCTGCGGAGCGTCCTCGCGGCGCGCGGTGACTCTCGGCTGAGCGCATGAGCGCCGCCGCCGTGCCGGCGGACACCTCGACCGCCCTGGTGCAGACACCGGTGACGCGCGGGTGGCTGATCGGGTTCGCCGGGGCGTGGTTCGGCTTCTGGCTGCTGATGATGCTGCCGGGCCAATTCATGGTGGTGAAGCTCGCGAGCCTGATCGACCCAGCTGAGAAGGTGGGTGTGTCATCGTTCCTCATCGCGGAGATGTCGATCGTCGTCGTCCTCGCGGTGCCGCTCATCGGGTGGTGGTGCGACCGGAGCAACCCGAAGTTCGGTCGCCGCCGCACCTGGGCGCTCGGCGGATTCGTCACGGCGACCTCCGCGTTCGCGCTGGTGGGGATCCAGGAGTCATGGCAGGCGGCGGCAGTGCTGCTGGGCGTCGTTGCCATCGGGCAATCCTCAGTGCTCGTCTCGTTGGCGGCGATGATCGCCGACCAAGTGCCCACCGGGCAACGCGGCCGCGCTTCGGCGGCGATGGGCATTCCTCAGGTGATCGCGCTCGCGCTCGGAATGGTCATCGTCACGGAGCTCGTGCCGCAGGTGGGGCTGAGCTGGTTCGTCATCGCCGCGCTGGCGATGCTCGCGCCGCTGCCGTTCCTCCTCGGGTTCTCCGAGCCGAGGATCGACATCGTTCCGCGGCCTGCACGGCGCAGGCTCCAATGGTCGGGGGCATACCGCGACTTCGCCTGGGCGGGCGTTTCTCGGGTGCTCGTCAATGCCGGCAACCTCGTCGGCACCACCTATCTGCTGTACTTCCTCGTCGACGTGCTCGGACTCGACGACCCCGACAGCGCGCTGATGGTGCTGATCCTCGTGTACCTCGTGGCCAGCGCGTTGGCCTCGTGGGCGGGTGGAGTGCTCACCGACCGCCTGCGCTCGCGCCGACTCTTCGTCGTGGTCGCCGCAGCGCTGCAGGTCGCCGCGGCGCTCACCCTGGCATTCTCGCCGGCCTGGACGTCGAGCCTCGTCGCCGCGGTGCTGCTCGGGCTCGGCTACGGCCTGTTCCTCTCGGTCGACCAGGCCCTGCTCACCGACGTGCTGCCCGACGAGACCACCAGGGCGCGCGACCTCGGCATCGTCAACTCGGTCCAGCATCTGCCGATCGCCCCGCTCGTGGGATGGCTCGTGCTCGCCGTCGCAGGCTACACGGAGCTCTACGTCATCGCCGCGGTCATCATGGCGTTGGGCGGGCTCGCGGTAACCCGTATCCGCTCGGTGCGGTGAGATCGATGACTCGCCCACCCGCCGTCACCGCACGCCCAGCACTCGTGCTCCGAGGCATCCGGCCCGCATTGGAGAATCGATGAAAGCCATCGTCGTCATGTTCGACACCCTCAATCGGCGTTTCCTGCCGCCGTACGGCGCCGAGGGCGTGCACGCGCCCAACTTCGAGCGCCTCGCCCGGCGCACCGTGCAGTTCGCGAACTGCTACGGGGGCAGCATGCCCTGCATGCCCACGCGACGCGAGATGCACACGGGACGCGTCAACTTCCTGCACCGCGGATGGGGGCCGCTCGAACCGTTCGACGACTCGGTGCCGCAGATGCTCGGCGAAGCGGGCGTGCACACCCACCTCGTGACCGACCACCAGCACTACTGGCTCGACGGCGGTGCCACGTATCACCCGCGATTCCGGACCTTCGAGTTCTTCCGCGGGCAGGAGGGCGACGAGTGGAAGGGACAGGTCGCCGACCCGGATCTCTCGAACGTGACCCCCTACGCCTCGAACCGCGAGCTGCGGAGGCAGGATGCGGTCAACCGCCAGTACCTGAAAGACGAGGCCGATCACCCGCAGACGCTGACGTTCGACGCCGGGCTCGAGTTCATCGAGGTCAACCGTGACAGTGACGAATGGATGCTGCAGATCGAGACCTTCGACCCGCACGAGCCGTTCTTCAGCTACGCGCAGTACCACGAGCTGTACGGCACGCCGACGGTCACGTCGGGCCCCGACTTCGATTGGCCCGACTACAAGCAGGTCACCGAGTCGTCCGGTGAGATCGACCACCTGCGCGACCGTTACCTCGCGCTGCTGTCGAAGTGCGACGCCTCGCTCGGCCGCGTGCTCGACGCGATGGACGAGCACCAGATGTGGGATGACACGATGCTCATCGTCTGCACCGACCACGGCCTCCTGCTCGGCGAGCATGACTGGCTCGGCAAGAATGTGCCGCCGTTCTACGACGAGACGATCCACACCCCGCTGTTCGTGTGGGATCCGCGGCATCCGGTCGCAGGCGAGGTCCGCGAAGGGCTGGTGCAGACGATCGACTTCGGCCCCACCCTGCTCGAATTCTTCGGGGTCTCTCGCACGCGCGACATGCAGGGGCACTCGCTCGCGGGCGTCATCCACGACGACACACCGGTACGCGAGGCCGCACTCTTCGGCATCCACGGCGGCCACGCCAACGTGACCGACGGGCGGTACGTGTACATGCGGGCGTGTGTCACGCCCGACAACCAGCCGCTCGCCGAGTACACCCTCATGCCGATGAACATGCGAGGTCGGATCGGATCGGAGGTGCTGAGCCGAGCCGAGCTCGTCGAACCTCGTCCGTTCACGAAGGGGATGCCGGTGCTGAAGCTCCCGGCATTCGCACCGACGAATCCCGCCGCGTTCGGGTCGCTGCTGTTCGACCTCGACAACGATCCCGGGCAGAACGCGCCGATCGTCGACGACGAGCTCGAGTTGCGGATGTTGCGCCTGCTCGTCGGACTCATGCGGGAGGCGGATGCCCCGGCCGAGCAGTACGTGCGGCTCGGCCTGCCCGAACACGGAGAGCCGGGTGAAGAGCACCTGGTGCTCGGACGCGACACCGCCAAGACGATCCCCGTCGGCGACCTCGACGGTCTCGAGTCGTTGGAGGGCAGCGCGCTCGCGACGCGCACCGTGCGTGAACTGCTCGCGGATGACGCGGTGCGGGCGTTGCTCCGCGAAGAGCTCGGCGCGATCGTCGACGGGCCGTTGCCAGACGAGGCGCTCGGCATGACCCTCGTGCAGATCGCGACGGTCACCGCCGGCCTCGTGCCGGCCGCGGCGCTGCACCGCATCGCGCAGCGGATCTGATCGCGAGCGAGCCGCCGCAAAGATCAGATGTCTCAGCCCATTCGCGGTACGATTCGGGCATGGCGGTCACCGACGAAGCGATTCTGCACATCAAGGAGATGATCCTCACGGGCGAGCTCGCGCCCGGCGGGCGGCTCCCTCCCGAGAAGGAACTCAGTGAGCGCCTGGGGCTGTCGCGCTCCTCACTGCGTGAGGCCGTGAAGGCGCTCGAAGTCATTCGCGTGCTCGACGTGCGCCGGGGCGACGGTACGTACGTCACGAGCCTCGAGCCTCGGCTGCTGCTCGAGGCGATGTCGTTCGTCGTCGACCTGCACGACGACCAGTCGGTGCTCGAGATCTTCGCGGTGCGTCGCATCCTCGAACCGGCAGCCGCCGCTCTCGCCGCGCGCCACGCCGACGAGGAGGCGCTGTCGTCACTCCGCCAGGCCGTCGACACGGTCGACCACGCGTCCGATGTGGAGGGACTCGTCGAGCACGACCTGGAATTCCACCGGGGCATCGCAGAGGCCACCGGCAACAGCTACCTTTCGAGCCTGCTCGACTCGCTCTCGAGCCACACCGTGCGCGCCCGCATCTGGCGGGGCATCACGCAGGAGAATGCCGTCGACCGCACCCTGCAGGAACACCACGCCATCCTCGACGCGATCGCCGCCGGCGACGCCGACCTCGCCTCGGCGCTCACGGTCGTGCACGTGAGCGGCGTCGAGCAGTGGTTGCGCTCCGCGCTCTGAACCGCGACACGACGGTGGGCGGCATCGGCCGAAGCCGACACCGCCCACCGCGGCATCCGTCGCCTGCTTACTCGTAGAGCACGGCCTGGATCTCTTCATCGTCGATGTTCGACGCGTCGTACCAGTAGTAGCCCGTGTCGATCGTCTCGGGCAGGTCCTTGCCGTCGATCGCCTCGACCGCAGCCTTCACGGTTTCGTAGCCGATGCCGACCGGGTTCTGCGTGATCGCGCCGAGCATGAGGCCGTCGCGGATGGCGTCCATCTGCGCCTTGCCCGAGTCGAAGCCGATGACCACGAGCTTCGCGGGGTCGATCGCGAGTTCCTTGACCGCCTGCACGACGCCGATCGCCGAGCCCTCGTTCGAGCCGTAGATGCCCTTGAGGTCGGGGTGGGCGGCGATGATCGCCTTGGCGAGGTCGGCCGACTCAGCCTGGTCGCCGCCGCCGTACTGGATGTCGACGATCTCGATGTTCGGCTCGTTCTCCTCCATGTAGTCGACGAAGCCGTCGCGGCGCTGCTGGCCGGTGACCGACGTCTGGTCGTGCACCACGAGCGCGACCTTGCCCTCGTGCCCGACGGCCTCGGCCATGTGCTTGGCCGCTTCGCCCGCCGCGGCGAGGTTGTCGGTCGCAGCGGTCGTCAGGGGGATGTCGCTGTCGACACCCGAGTCGAATGCGATCACCGGGATGCCGCTGCTCTTCGCCTGCTGCAGCAGCGGGTCGGCCGCCTTGCTGTCGAGTGCGGCGAAGCCGATCGCCGCCGGGCTCTTGTCGAGGGCGGTCTGCAGCATCTGGATCTGCTGGTCGACGTCGGCCTCGGTGTCGGGGCCCTCGAAGGTGATCTCGACGTCGAATTCCTCTGCCGCCTGCTCGGCGCCGGACTTCACCGCCTGCCAGAACTGGTGCTGGAAGCCCTTCGAGACGAGGGCGATGTACGGCGTGGTGCCGTCGTCGCCACTGTCTGCACCGGCGCTTCCGCCGTCGCTCGCGCAACCCGCGAGGATGAGGGCTGCAGCGACAGCGCCGGCGACGGCGCCGATCGTACGCTTCGTGAACATGGTCACTCCTTGGTGTTTCGGTTGGTGATGTTGCGTGTGGATTGGAAACCGCGTGCGGGGCGATTCGGGTGGTGCGATGTGAATCCGGGTGGCCGGATGTCTCAGGCCCGTCGTCGACGCAGCATGTCGAGGTAGACGGCGACGAGAATGACGATGCCGACCGCGACCGACTGCCATTCCTGCGGGACCGAGATGATGCGGAGGCCGTTCGTGAGCACGGCCATGATGAGGGCGCCGATGACGGTGCCGATGATCGAGCCCTTGCCGCCCTGCAGTGACGTTCCGCCGATGACGACCGCGGCGATCGCCTCGAGTTCGAGCCCCATGCCGCCGGTCGGCTGGGCCGACGAAAGGCGTGAGGCGCTCAGCACGCCGGCGATGCCGACGAACAGCCCGGCGAGCGTGTAGATGATGACCTTCCAGCGCACCACGTTCACGCCCGACAGGGCGGTGGCGGCCTCGTTGGATCCGATCGAGAACGTGTAGCGACCGAGGATCGTCTTCGACAACAACACGGCAGCCACGACGATCATGACGATGAAGATCACGACACCGAGCGGGAACCGCATGCCCGGGATGATCGAGAGGTTCATGATCGACTGGAAGTCGGGGGTCTCGCTGAAGTAGATCGGCTTCGTGCCCGAGATCACGAGCGAGAGGCCCGCGGCGATCAGCATCATTCCCAAGGTCGCGATGAACGACGGGATGCCCAGCACCGCGACGTTGAAGCCGTTGATCAGCCCGATGAGGCCGCCGAACAGGATCGTCGCCGCGACGCCCGCCCAGAGCGGCCAGCCGAGGTAGGTGAGGAACACCCCCGCCATCACTCCGCAGAGCACCATGCCGGTTCCGATCGACAGGTCGATGCCGCCGGTGATGATGACGAACGTCGTGCCGAGTGCGAGGATGCCGGTCACCGTCGCTGCCGTGAGGATGGAGACCAGGTTGTTCGCCGTGAAGAAGTGCGGGCTCGCGAGCGAGAAGAACACGACGATCACGATCAGGCTCGCCACGGCGAGCAGTTGCTGCAGTGATCCGCGAACCCAGGCCAGTCGCGGCCGACCGGCTTCGACGGCGCTGAACGCCTCGGTCGACGGGGTGACGGGCGGCTTGGAGGTCGTGGTGGGGGACATCAGGCGATCGTTCCTTCACTGGTGAAACTGGTGGCATAGTCCATGAGGTTCTCCTGGGTCGCGTCGGCATTGTCGAGCACCGCGGTGAGGTGACCCTCGGCCATGACGGCGATCCGGTTGGAGAGGCGGAGCACCTCGGGCAGTTCGGAGGAGATCATGATGATCGCCTTGCCCTGGTCGGCGAGCTGGCGCAGCAGCGCGTAGATCTCCTCCTTGGCGCCGACGTCGATGCCGCGGGTGGGCTCATCGAAGATGAGCACCTCGCAGTCCTTCGCGAGCCACTTGGCGATGACGACCTTCTGCTGGTTGCCCCCCGAGAGGTTTCGCACGAGCTGGGCCGTCGACGGCGTCTTGATGCGGAGCTTCTGCACGTACTCGCGACCGGTCGCCTCGATGCGCGAGTCGCGCACGAAGCCGAGGCCGGTGACGTACTCGCCCAGCGAGGAGAGCACGATGTTCTCGCGCACGCTGCGCTCGAGCAGCACCCCGAGCTGCTTGCGGTCCTCCGACAGGTACCCGATGCCGAGGCGGGCGGCCTCGGCGGGGTTGTCGATCGACACGGGGCGGCCGTGCACGAGGATCTCGCCCGACTCGCGCCGGTCGGCCCCGACGATGGCGCGAGCCACCTCGGTGCGCCCGGCGCCCATCAGCCCCGCGAAGCCCAGGATCTCGCCCGCGTACACCTCGAAGCTGACGTCGCGCAGCAGGTGCTTCGTCGAGAGGCCCCGCACCTCGAGCACGGGCGCGGCATCGGGATGCACCGGTTCGGGGCGCTGCTCGCCGACGATCTCGCGCCCGACCATGAGCGAGATGACCTCGCGCTGGTCGGTCTCGGCCGTCGTCCTCGTGCCGACGTTCCGTCCGTCGCGCAGCACGGTGATGCGGTCGGAGATGCGCGACAGCTCGTCCATGCGGTGCGAGATGTAGATGACGCCGGTCTCGGGGGTGCGGAACCGGCGGATGAGCTCGAACAGCACGTCGACCTCGGCGTCGTTCAGGGCGGCCGTGGGCTCGTCCATGATGAGCACCTTGGCGTTGAACGAGAGCGCCTTCGCGATCTCGACCATCTGCTGCCGCGCAACCGTGAGGTGCTCGACGCGTTCGGCCGGGTCGATCGCGAGGCCGAGGCGGTCGAACAGCTCGGCGGCGCGACGATTGAGCGCCCGTTCGTCGAGGAAGATGCCGGCTGCGCGATGCTCACGTCCGATGAAGATGTTCTGCGCGACCGTGAGGTCGGGCATCAGGTTGAATTCCTGGTGGATGATCGAGATGCCGAGTTCCTGCGCGTGCCGCGGCCCCTCGATCGCGAGCTCCTCGCCGTTCAGGCGGAAGGTGCCCGAGTCGGGCGTGTAGATGCCGGCGAGGAGCTTCATGAGGGTCGACTTGCCTGCGCCGTTCTCGCCGACGAGTGCGAGCACCTCGCCGTGCCGGAGCTCGAGTCGCACGTCGTCGAGTGCCTGCACGCCGGGGAAGCCCTTGCTGACGCCCTCGACGTCGAGGAGTGCGGTGGCGACGCTCGCGGCCGTCATCGTGCGGCCCCCGTCGATTCGTAGGCGTTCACGACGCCCTTGCGCAGGATGAGGTTGCCGTACGGCCGCAGTTCGCCGGTGCGGACGACGAGCATCGCGGCGCCGGCGCGTTCGTAGAACGCGAATCGTTCGAGCTCGGCCACCCGGCCCTCGGGCGCGTCGGCCGCGCTCACGAGCTCGTGCTGCACGGGCAGTCGTTCGCCCTCGGCCTGCATGAGGTGCACGGATGCCCCTTCGTAGCAGTCGAGGGGCACGACGGTCCTGATCGCGGCGACGACGTCGGCCGCAGGCAGGCCCGCAGCCTCGATGACCTCACCGATGCGGTGGGCAGGGAAGTTCGCGTCTGCGACGACGAGTTCGTCGCCATGGCCGAGCCGATCGAGCGCGGCGAGCAGCTCGCCGTTCAGGATCGGGTGGATTCCGCTCAGCACGTGCGCCTCTCTTCCTTGAGAATTCAGGACGAGTGTACTACTCATCCGATGTTTAGGTCAGGAAACTCTGGTTTCGGTGTCAGCAGCCGCTGAAATGCCGTCATAGGTCGGATTTCTCAGTGAGTAGACGCGCTCGGCAGTTTCGCCGAGTACGGCCGCCCGTTCCTCCGTCGTGAGTTCGTCGAGGCATCCGCGCATGACCTGCCAGGTCGGCTGGTAGCCGCCAGAGGGCACCGACATCGGCCAATCGCCGCCGTACATGAGCCGTTCGGGCCCGAACGCATCGAGCGCGATCTCCCACAGCGGCTGCACGCTCGCAGCGCCGAACGCGACGTCCGGCAGGTGCAGCCCCGAGTACTTCGCCACCGTGTTCGGCAATTCGGCGACCGCCCGGAACTCGCGCAGCCAGGCATCGAACTCGTCGCGCCCGACCGGCGGCTTCGCGAGGTGGTCGATCACGACCGTCAGCTCGGGCAGCGCTCGTGCCAGGCGAGCCGACGCCGCGAGATGACGAGGCCATGCATCGGGAACGTCGAACGCGAGCCCGCGCCGGGCGACTTCCGCGAGCGAGGCACGCACGCCCGGAAGGTCGAGGAACTCATCGCGCGGGTCGTCGTGCACGAGGTGACGGATGCCGCAGAGCGCCGCTTCCCCGTCGAAGCCGTCGAGTGCCGCGCCCACCCGCCTGGGGTGCTCGAGCGGCACCCAGCCGACGACCCCGGCCACCCAGTCGTGTTCGTGGGCGACGTCGAGCATGAAGCGGGTGTCGGCGGCCGAGTCTTCGGCCTGCACGAGGATCGCCGCGTCGATGCCGGCGGCATCGAGTTCGGCACGCGCCTCGTCGGGACCGAAGTCGTCGAACAGCGGCCCGAGTTCGGGAGTGATCCAGGCGTAGTCGCTGACCTTGCGGTCCCAGAGGTGCAGGTGCGCGTCGATGGTTCGCGTCGGGTCCGATGCCCGCGTGCTCACGGGCGATGCCTGCGCGCTCACGGGATCAGCCCCTGCCCGCGCAGCCGCTCCCAGAATCCCGCAGGGATCGGAGCATGCACGCGTTCGATGTTCTGGCGCACGTCGGCCGCACGCGCAGAGCCGACCACGACCGAGCGCACCGCGGGGTGCTGCAGCGGGTACTGCAGTGCGGCCGACGGCAGCGCGACGCCACCCTCGCGGCACGCAGCAGCGAGGGCGTGCGTGCGCTCGAGGATCTCGGCGGGCACCTCGCCGTAGTTGTAGCGCGGGGTCTGCGCGGGAGTATCGGTCGCGAGCAGCCCCGAGTTGAACACCGCGGCGGCCACGACCGCGACGCCGCGGGCCTCGCAGAGCGGAAGCAGGTCATCGAGCGCGGGCTGCTCGAGCAGGGTGTAGCGCCCGGCGATCATCACGACATCGAGGTCGCCCTCGCGCACCGCCCGCGCCGCGGCATCCGCCCGGTTGGTACCGATGCCGATCGCCCCCACGACGCCCTCGTCGCGCAGTTTCACCAGCGCTGGCAGCCCCTCGTCGAGCCCCCGGTCGAGGTCGTACGCGTCGGGGTCGTGCAGGTACGCGATGTCGATGCGATCGAGGCCCAGGCGGTCGAGCGACTCCTCGATGCTGCGCCGCACCCCGGCCTCGCTGGGGTCGAACCGCCGCACGGTCTCGTTCGGCACCGCGAAGTCGAAGGCGAGGTCGTCGCCGCCATCGAAATCAGGGTTCGGATCGAGTACCCGCCCGACCTTCGTCGAGACGACGAACTCGTCGCGGGGGCGCTCGCGCAGGAACGCTCCGAGGCGCCGCTCCGACAGGCCGAGACCGTAGTGCGGAGCGGTGTCGAAGTAGCGGATGCCGCCGTCCCATGCCGCGGCGAGCGCGGAGTGCGCGTCAGTGTCGCTCACCTCGCGGTAGAGGTTGCCGACGGATGCCGCACCGTAGCCGATCGGGCCGAGGCGGCCTTCCGACGTCAGGCTCGCGGCGTCGTTCACGCTCGCGACCTCGCCACTGCTCGCGGTCTCGCTCACGCTCGAACCTCCTCCACCATCCAGGTGAAGCCGTCGATCGACGAGGTGAGCATCTCGGTGCCGGCGCCGGGTGTCGTCGGAGCCAGGTACCGGCCCTGCTCGATCACGACAGGAGTGACGAAGTGCTCGTGGAGGTGGTCGACATACTCGATCATGCGTCCGTCCATCGTGCCCGATACCGCGACGAAGTCGAACATCGAGAGGTGCTGTACGGCCTCGCAGAGGCCGACGCCGCCCGCGTGCGGGCAGACCGGCACGCCGAACTTGGCCGCGAGCAGGAGGTTCGCGATGTTCTCGTTCACCCCGCCGACGCGGGTGGCGTCGATCTGCATGACGTCCATTCCGCCGGCCTGCAGGAGTTGCTTGAACACGATGCGGTTCTGCACGTGCTCGCCGGTCGCGACGCGCACGGGGGCGATGCCGCGCGCGATGGCCGCGTGGCCGAGCACGTCGTCGGGGCTGGTGGGCTCTTCGACCCAGGCCGGGTCGAACTCGGCAAGTGCGTTCACCCACTCGATCGCCGCGCCGACGTCCCAGCGCTGGTTGGCGTCGATCGCGATCGGGAAATCGGGGCCGACGGCGGCCCGGGCGATGGCGAACCTGCGTCGGTCGTCGGCCAGGTCGGCGCCGACCTTGAGCTTGATCTGGGGGTACCCGTCTGCGACGGCCTCGCGGCAGAGCCGTTCGAGCTTCGCGTCGGAGTAGCCGAGCCAGCCCGGTGTGGTCGTGTACGCGGGGTAGCCGCGCTCGAGGAGTTGCGCCGTGCGTTCGGCGCGACCCGGTTCGGCCGAACGGAGGATGGCGAGCGCCTCGTCGGGGGTGAGCGCGTCGGTGA
>DASSBT010000198.1:0-3334 GCA_035698465.1 Agromyces sp.
TCACGGAAGCGTGCCGGGATGCGGTTCGGGGGCGTCTTGGTGATGATGAGCAGCGCGAGCACGAGGAGCACGATGACGACGATCGCCGCCCCGACCTCGGTGATGAGGAGGATGAGGGGCTGGGCCAGCATCCAGCCGAGGATGCCGCCGGCACGGGCGAGCACGGCCATGCCCTCGCGCGGCTCGGGCTGCCCGCCGAACAGGTGGCAGAGTGCCGAGACGGTCACGAGCAGCAGGCCGAGGCCGATGCCGATGCGCGTGTTGTCGTGCACCGAGCTCGGATGGCGGAACAGCCACACCGCGAAGATGAGCATCACCACGGGCAGCGCGAACGCGACCCGGCCGAAGAGACCGCCGAAGGTCCACGAGTCGAGGGCCTGGGCGATGGGATCGTTGATCAGGAACCACTCGACCACCGCGCCGACGACGGCGAGCACGATGATGAAGAACGGCAGGCCGTCGCGGCGCTCCTCTTTCTGGAGGGTCTCGGGGCCGAGCGCCCGCGCCGTGCCGCCCGTGACATGCGCGAGCCCCATCCAGGCGCGCGCGAGCAGCGGCGGACGTTCGGGCTCGGTCGATTTGCCCTTCGCCGCGCCCGAACCGCGACCCGCGGTGCCGCCGCGGCTGTTCGCCGCCGGCAGCTTCTTCGTCGGCGCCGTCTTCGAACTCGAGCCGCGCGCAGGCGTGCCCGAGGCACGACCGTTCGACCTGGTGCTCGTAGCCATGCCCCAACGTTACGGCCGACCGCTGACTCAGGCCGTCAGGATGTGGCGAGTGTCTGGGATCTCACCCGTGCTGCTGCACGGCGAGCGGGATCCCGCCCAGCTCGGTGATGATCTCGACCAGCTCCTCGAACGAATGCACCTCGACGGTGTTCATGATCGAGGTGAAGACGAGTTCGCGGCCGTCGTCGGTCGTCGCGTACCCCGCGAACGCCTGACCAGCGAATAGGATCGACCCGCCGGCCGGGTAGTCCACCCCGCGCGTGCCGGTCTTCGCCTGGATCTTGCCCTCCGACGAGGTGCCCTTGCCCTGCGTGCTCATCGACCCGTCGACCCCGGCGATGGGCAGGGCGTCATGCCAGGCCTCGCCCCACTCCGTGTCGACGGCGGCGCGCAGCACCGTCACGTGGGCCATCGCGCTCGCGCGGTTGTAGTCGATGCTGCCCGCGGGGTCGAAGAGGAACACCGACCCCTCGGGTACGCCGAGCTCGGTGAGGAGTTCGATGATGCGACCGAGGCCGTCGGCGCAGTCGGTACTGCCGCCTTCGACGGCGATGAGGCAGGCGAAGAGTTGCGCGCCGCGGTTGTAGCTGACCTTCTGCACCACCTTCACCCGCTCGGCGGTGGTGGCCGACTCCCAGACCGCGATCGGTTCGCCCGCGTAGGAGGCGGGAAGGCGATCCGCCGCGTTGGCGGCCCCGGCATCGCTCGTGACCGTGACGCCGGCATCGGCCAGCACCTCGCGGAACGCCATGCGGGCGAACGCGGGCGGGTCCTCGATCTCTGCCGTGCGCCGGGTCGGCTCATCGGATGCCGCGATCTGGCCGGTGAGCACGAAACGCCCGCCCCCGGCATCCGTCACCGTCAACTGCGTGTCGCCGTCGGCGACCGTCGTCGCCTCGTTCACGAACTGGATGCTCGTGAGGGAGGGGCGCAGCTCGACGTCGGGTGCGGCCCCGACCTCGCCCGGCGTTATGGCCACGTCGAGTACGTTCTCGTTGAGCCAGATCGCATCGATCCTGCCGTCGGGCCACTCCTCGAAGGGCTCGAAGAGGCGGTTGTCGACGATGACGTCGCCACGCACCTCGCGAACGCCCGCATCGACGATCTGCTGGGCGAGGTCGCGCAGCGCCGCGAGCGGGTCGCCGTCGACGAGGGTGGCGGGCAGTCCGGCATTCGCCTCGTTGTGGTCGAACGCCGTGTAGGCGAGCGTGCCGTCGGGTTGATCGCGCAGGCCGAAGCTGAAGTCGCCACCGCCGACGAGCGCGAGGTCGCCGTCGAGCACGCCGCCCGACACCGTGCCGACCGCGTGTACGGGCGTCTCGATGATCGTGTCGACACCGAGCACGTCGAGGGCGGTCGCCGTCGTGAAGTTCTTCTGGGTGGAGCCCGGCACCAGCGGCGTCGCGGCGTCGTGCTCGTACAGCGTGTCGCCGGTCTCGAGGTCTTGCACGAGGATGCTGAAGCCCGAGTTCGCGTAGCGTTCGAGCCCCGTGACCGCTTCGATGGCGTCGGCGAGCTCGTCGGACGAGGAGTCGCCGTCACCGCCGAACGTGCAGCCGGTCAGCGCCACCGTCGCGACGGTGAGCAGGGCGAGGCCGGTCAGACGCCTGCGCGACGATCGGGTGGTTCGAAGCATGGGAGTCCCCCTCGGGGCCGTCGGTCGGGCCCACTCTAGACCCGCCGACACGGCCGATACACCCGGAAACGCCCGATCGCGCGGCGAATGCCCCCTGCTTGCGGGGTACGCCTGGGTGTGCCCGGGCGGTTGCCGCTACGCCTCGATCACGAGCGGCACCAGCATCGGGCGACGGCGCAGGCGCCGGTTCACCCAGGTGCCCATCGTGCGTCGCACGATCTGCTGGAGCCCGTGCTGGTCGCGCACCCCGTTCTGGGCCGCCTCGAGGAGCGCGGCCGAGATCTTCGGCTTGACCTCCTCGAAGACGGTGTCGTCTTCGGCGAAGCCGCGGGCGTGGATCTCGGGCCCGACGATGATGCGGCCCGTCGAGGCATCCACGACGATGATCACCGAGATGAAGCCCTCTTCGGCCAGGATGCGGCGATCCTTCAGGTCGGCGTCGGTGATCTCACCCACGGTGGTGCCGTCGACGTAGACGAAGCCGAGATCGAGCTGCCCCGTGACGCGCATCTCGCCGTCGCGCAGGTCGTAGACGGTGCCGTTCTCGCCGATGAACGTGTTGCGCTCGGCGATGCCCGTGTCTTGCGCGAGCTTGGCGTTCGCGAACATGTGGCGGAACTCGCCGTGGATCGGCAGCACGTTCTTCGGCTTCAGGATGTTGTAGCAATAGAGGAGTTCGCCCGCCGCGGCGTGACCCGAGACGTGCACCTTCGCGTTGCCCTTGTGCACGACGTTCGCGCCGAGCTTGGTGAGCCCGTCGATCACGCGGTACACGGCGTTCTCGTTGCCCGGGATGAGACTCGACGCGAGGATGACGGTGTCGCCCTCGCCGACCTCGATCTGGTGGTCGCGGTTCGCCATGCGGCTCAGCACCGCCATGGGCTCGCCCTGCGATCCGGTGGACATGTAGACGATGCGGTCGTCGGGGATGTCGCCGGCCTTCTTGAAGTCGATGAGCACGCCCTCGGGCACC
>DASSBT010000199.1:0-4501 GCA_035698465.1 Agromyces sp.
CCTCGGCACTCCCGGGCGGCGGTCCGTAGTTGTTCGCGAGGTCGAAGTGGGTGATGCCGAGGTCGAATGCTCGCCGCACGATGGCGCGCTGGGTGTCGAGGGGCCGTTCGTGACCGAAGTTGTGCCAGAGGCCGATCGAGAGTGCGGGGAGCTTCAGCCCGCTCCTCCCGACGCGGTTGTAGCGCATGTGGTCGTAACGATCCTGGGCAGCAGCGAAGGTCATCCCGCAACTCTATGTCGACCGGGCATCACGCCCGCGCTCGGCCGGTGCAGGTGCCCCACTCCTCCTCGACAGCCAGCGTTCGAGCTCATCCCTGCACCGATGCGATGGCGGCGCAGGACGAAGGGGTGGACGCTCGCGAAGCTGGTGCGACGCGGCATCCGGGGCACGATCCGGCACGAGAGGCCCCGGATGCCGCGGAGCCGCCGATCCGCGGCGGCGTCAAGCCGAGGAGTGCAGATGACCGACAACATCACCGTGACCGGAGCCGTGGGCAACGACCCGCGACTTCACGTCACCAACCAGGGACTCGCGATCGCGTCGTTCCGCCTGGCATCGACGAGGCGGTACTTCGATCGCACGAAGGGCACGTGGGAAGACGGTGAGACCAACTGGTACACGGTCTCGGGCTTCCGCCAGCTCGCGCACAACACGATGGCATCCGTGCACAAGGGCGAGCGTGTCGTCGTGCACGGGCGGCTTCGGGTGCGCGCATGGGACAACGGCGAGAAGTCCGGCACGGCCGTCGAGATCGAAGCCGATTCGATCGGCCACGACCTCATGTGGGGCACGACGAACCTCACCAAGGTGCGCGTGGGTGGCGGGTCCGATTCGGGCGACGCACCCGGCAGCGACGACGCCGTCGTGGGTGCCGGCGAGGCCTGGCCGGGGGTCGGCTCGGGCGAGACGGAACACGAGATCGGCAACGTGGCCGCCGACCCGGGATTCGGTGCAGCCGGCGCGTACGACGCGCACGACGAGGCGGTGCGAGAGGACGTCGTGGTCTGACCGCACCCGGCCGACCGCCCGGTCGAGTCGGCGGATCACCGCATAGACTCGGCTCGGGCGGTCGGCATCCGCCGTGGGCGAAGGGGAGCGATGGTACGGCGGCGGTTCGGCATCCACGCGGTCCTGGCGTTCGTCGGGGCCGCAACGCTTGTCGGCGTCGCGGGCTGCACAGCAGCGCCGACCCCCGACCCGGGCGCGCCGAGCACGAGCCCGTCTGCGTCGGCCGCGCCGACGCAGAGTGCGCCGCCGGTCCCGACACTGAGCCCCGGGCTCTCGGCCGGCGAGAACCTCGCGTTCTTCGACTCCGTGAATCTGGGCGTCGTGGCAGCGAACCCCGAAGCCGGTGGCCGCGACTTCGTCGACGCGCTCGTCATGGTCGGGTTCGACAAGTCGCAGATGGAGGTCACGGCCGATCGCACGACCGTCGACCTCGCGGCCGACTCGGTGCAGTTCGCCGTGCTGTTCCAGGGCGAGTGCCTCGTCGGTCAGTACGGCCCTGCGTCAGACGGCTATCACGGTGCCGTTCGCCCGACGCTCGGCACCGGCGGCTGTCTCGTGGGCCAGACCCGCCCCATAGACTGGTAGCAATATGGCGGATTACATTTACTCGATGGTTCGCGCCCGCAAGGCGGTCGGCGACAAGGTCATTCTCGATGACGTCACCATGGCGTTCCTCCCCGGCGCGAAGATCGGCGTCCTCGGCCCCAACGGGGCCGGAAAGTCGACGATCCTGAAGATCATGGCGGGGCTCGACCAGCCCTCCAACGGCGAGGCGAAGCTCACCCCCGGCTACTCGGTCGGCATCCTGATGCAGGAGCCCGAGCTCGACGAGTCGAAGACGGTGCTCGAGAACGTGCAAGAGGGGGTCGGGCCGATCATGGCCAAGCTCGACCGGTTCAACGAGATCTCGCACGCGATGGCCGAGCCCGACGCCGACTTCGATGCGCTGCTCGCCGAGATGGGCACCCTCCAAGAGGCGATCGACGCCGCCGACGCGTGGGACCTCGACTCGCAGCTCGACCAGGCGATGGATGCCCTCCGCTGCCCGCCGGGCGACGAGCAGGTCTCGGTGCTCTCCGGTGGTGAGAAGCGACGTGTCGCGCTCTGCAAGCTCCTGCTGCAGAAGCCCGACCTGCTCCTCCTCGACGAGCCCACCAACCACCTCGACGCCGAGAGCGTGCTCTGGCTCGAGCAGCACCTTGCAAAGTACCCCGGCGCCGTGCTCGCCGTCACCCACGACCGGTACTTCCTCGACCACGTCGCTGAGTGGATCTGCGAGGTCGATCGCGGTCGACTGTACCCGTACGAGGGCAACTACTCGACCTATCTCGAGAAGAAGCAGGAGCGACTGAACGTCCAGGGCAAGAAGGACGCGAAGCTGGCCAAGCGACTGGCCAACGAGCTCGACTGGGTTCGCTCCAACGCCAAGGGCCGTCAGGCCAAGTCCAAGGCGCGTCTGGCGCGCTACGAAGAGATGGCCGCCGAGGCCGAGCGCACGAAGAAGCTCGACTTCGAGGAGATCCAGATTCCGCCGGGGCCGCGCCTCGGTGACATCGTGATCGAGGCGAAGAACCTCAAGAAGGGCTTCGGTGAGCGAGTGCTCATCGATGGGCTCAGCTTCTCGCTCCCACGCAACGGCATCGTCGGCATCATCGGGCCGAACGGTGTCGGCAAGACCACGCTCTTCAAGACCATCGTCGGACTCGAACCCCTCGACGGCGGCGAACTGAAGATCGGTGAGACCGTCGAGATCTCCTACGTCGACCAGTCGCGAGGCGGAATCGACCCCAAGAAGACCCTGTGGGAGGTCGTATCCGACGGGCTCGACTACATCCAGGTCGGCAAGATGGAGGTGCCCAGTCGCGCCTACGTCTCGACCTTCGGCTTCAAGGGCCCCGACCAGCAGAAGCCCGCCGGAGTGCTCTCGGGCGGTGAGCGCAACCGCCTGAACCTCGCGCTCACCCTGAAGCAGGGTGGTAACCTGCTGCTGCTCGACGAGCCCACGAACGACCTCGACGTCGAGACCCTGTCGAGCCTCGAGAACGCGCTCCTCGAATTCCCAGGCTGCGCCGTGGTGATCACGCACGACCGGTGGTTCCTCGACCGCATCGCGACGCACATCCTCGCCTATGAGGGCACCGACGAGAACCCGTCGTACTGGCACTGGTTCGAGGGCAACTTCGAAGGGTACGAGACGAACAAGATCGAGCGGCTCGGCCCCGAGGCAGCGAAGCCGCATCGTTCCGCGTACCGCAAGCTCACCAGAGACTGAGATGCGGCTGCACGTACCGACACCGCTTCGCTGGTCCGACCTCGACGCGTACGGGCATGTGAACAACGCCCGGATGCTGAGTCTGCTCGAAGAGGCCCGCATTCAGGCGTTCTGGGTGAGTGAGGACACACCCGAGCACGCCGCGGGCGCGTCGACCGCGGTGATCGACGCGCGTCCCGGTACGAATACGATCACGTTGATCGCGAGGCAGGAGGTCGAGTACCTCGCACCGATTCCGTATCAGCGCCAACCGCTCGACATCGAACTCTGGATCGGCCGCATGGGGGGTGCGAGCCTCGAAGTCTGCTACGAGGTGTACTCGCCGCCAGGTCTCGACCCTCGGGTGCTGTACACGCGTGCCGCAACCACCATCGTGCTCATCGACACGGCGACCGACCGCCCGCGTCGCATCGAACCACACGAGCGCGCGGCGTGGCAGCCGTACCTCGAAGATCCGGTGTCGTTCCGCCGCGGCTGACGGGCGTCAGCAGGGTGCGGGTATGCACGAGCAGCACCTGCAGGAAGGCCCTGCGAACGTCGACCCCGTTGAGCTCAGGATGCCGCGACGATGCGGTCGCCTGCGACGGCCACCGCGATCGAGGGCAGAGCTTCGCGCGCGGGCCCCTGGATCACGTCCCCGGTGGCGGCGTCGTACATCGACCCGTGGCATGGGCAGTGGAACTCGTCGCCCGCGGCAGCGACGACGCACTGCTGGTGGGTGCAGATCGCGCTGAACGCGACGACCTGCCCGGCGGTCGGCTGGGCGATCAGCGCAGGTTCGCCGTTGATGGTCGCACTGATGCTTCCGCCGACCGGAACATCGGCCAGGGCGGCGATGTCATCGCCGAGGGCAGGCGCATCGGGTGCCGCGCTCGGCGCCGCCGGAGTGTCGTCCGCCACGGTGGGCGGCGGGGTCAGGGTCGCCGTCGACGTGGCGTCGGGGGCATCCGCTGCGCAAGCGGCGAGGACCAGCGCACTGCCGACTGCGCCGGCCGACCCGAGTGTCAACGCCGTGCGCCTCGTGACATCGGTGGGATCCGTCATCGCCTTGAGCTCCTTCGTTCACGTCGCCTGCGCCCGCTGCGCGCCCGGTGTGACCATTCTCGGCCGCGATCGGGGCGAAGGTGCGAACCCACAGGATTCATTCAGTCGAATGCATCGGGGTCGGGGACCCGGATCATGCCCTCTTGGGCGACGCTCGCCACGAGCCGGCCGTCGCG
>DASSBT010000200.1:0-4410 GCA_035698465.1 Agromyces sp.
CGAGGTCGAGGGGATGCCGGTGAACACCGGGCTCGTCATCCACTCGGAGCGCGGCTCGGCCCTCGGGCGGGTCGTGGGTGAGCGCGAGGTCAAGCTCGTGCGCGGCGACCGCGAGGTGTTCGGCGTGCACGGCCGGTCGGCCGAGCAGCGGCTCGCGATCGACCTGCTGCTCGACCCCGAGGTCGGCATCCTCTCGCTCGGCGGCCGGGCCGGCACCGGCAAGTCGGCGCTGGCGCTGTGCGCAGGGCTCGAGATGGTGCTCGAGCGGCAGCAGCACAAGAAGATCATGGTGTTCCGCCCGCTCTACGCGGTCGGTGGGCAGGAACTCGGCTACCTTCCCGGCGACCAGGGGGAGAAGATGAATCCCTGGGGCCAGGCGGTGTTCGACACCCTCGGCTCGGTCGTCTCCGACAACGTGCTCGAGGAGGTCATCGACCGCGGCATCCTCGAGGTGCTTCCGCTGACGCACATCCGGGGCCGGTCGCTGCACGATGCCTTCGTGATCGTCGACGAGGCCCAGTCGCTGGAGCGCAACGTGCTCCTCACGGTGCTCAGCCGCATCGGGCAGAACTCGCGGGTCGTGCTCACCCACGATGTCGCCCAGCGAGACAACCTGCGAGTGGGGCGTCACGATGGCGTCGCGAGCGTCATCGAGACGCTGAAGGGGCATCCGCTGTTCGCCCACGTCACGCTCACGCGAAGCGAGCGGTCGGCGATCGCGGCGCTCGTGTCGGAGATGCTCGACGGTGCCGAGCTGACGTAGGCGGCACCAAACGCGAGCGCGTCACTTCGCGACGTCTCGCCCTCGCGGCGGGCTGCAAATGTCCCGAAGTGACGCGTTCAGCGCGTCAGGCCTGGGGCGGGCGCGTCATCGAGAGCAGGTCGAGCGCGGTGTCGAGCTGCTGCTCGGTGAGCTCGCCTCGCTCGACGTATCCGAGCTCGATCACGGCCTCACGCACGGTGATGCCCTGCGCGACCGAGTGCTTCGCGATCTTCGCGGCGGCCTCGTAGCCGATCAGCTTGTTCAGCGGGGTGACGATCGAGGGCGACATGCCGGCGAGGGCGGTGGTGCGCTCGGTATTGGCCACGAGGCCGTCGACGGTCTTGTCGGCGAGGGCCCGCGTCGAGTTCGAGAGCAGGCGGATCGACTCGAGCACCGCCGTGCCCATCACCGGGATCTGCACGTTGAGTTCGAAGGCACCGGATGCCCCGCCCCACGCGACCGTGGCGTCGTTGCCGATGACCCGTGCGCACACCATGAGCACCGCCTCGGGGATGACGGGGTTCACCTTGCCCGGCATGATCGACGAGCCCGGCTGCAGGTCGGGGATCTGCAGTTCGCCGAGGCCGGTGTTGGGGCCCGAGCCCATCCAGCGCAGGTCGTTCGCGATCTTGGTGAGGCTGACCGCGATGGTGCGAAGGGCACCGGATGCATCGACGAGGCCATCGCGGTTCGCCTGCGCTTCGAAGTGGTCGACCGCCTCGGTGATCGGCAGCTCGGTCTCCTGCTGGAGGATCTGGATGACCAGCTGCGGGAAGCCGGCCGGGGTGTTGATGCCGGTGCCGACGGCCGTGCCGCCGAGCGGGACCTCGGCCACCCGGGGGAGTGCCGACTGGACGCGTTCGATGCCGAGGCGCACCTGACGGGCGTAGCCGCCGAACTCCTGGCCGAGGGTGACGGGCGTGGCATCCATCAGGTGGGTGCGACCCGCCTTCACGACGTCCTTCCAGAGCTCGGCCTTCGCCTCGAGCGCGACCGCGAGGTGGTCGAGCGCCGGAATGAGGTCGTCGATCAGGGCCTGTGTCACGGCGATGTGCACCGACGTGGGGAACACGTCGTTCGAGGACTGTGACGCGTTCACGTGATCGTTCGGGTGCACGGGGGCGCCGAGCCGATCGGTCGCCAGGGTCGCGAGCACCTCGTTCATGTTCATGTTCGACGAGGTGCCCGAGCCGGTCTGGTACACGTCGACCGGGAAGTGCACGACCGCGTCGTGCTTGCCAGCGATGACCTCGTCGGCCGCGGCCTCGATGGCCTCTGCGATCTCGGTGTCGAGCACGCCGAGGCGGGCGTTCGCCTGTGCCGCGGCCTTCTTGATTCGGGCGAGCGCCTGCAGCTGCTGCACCTCGAGCCCGGAGCCCGAGATCGGGAAGTTGTCGACGGCGCGCTGCGTCTGTGCGCGGTAGAGCGCCGCTGCGGGCACTCGCACCTCGCCCATCGTGTCGTGCTCGATGCGATAGTCGTCGGCGTTGTCCACCACGGTGTGATCCCTTTCGATGTCCGATGTTCGATGCCGGATACGCGAGTCGAGGCCGTTCGTGCGGCGGGAGTCGTCGGTCAGACGCTCCCGACGACGATGTCAGTCTCGACGCGGCCTTCGAAGAGGCGGTAATTCGCACCGACGATAGCCAGCGTACCCGCTGCGATCGCGTCGCTGATCATCTCGGAGGAGGCGACGAGTTCGGTGACGGTGTTGCGCAGGTGCTCCCTGCCGACGAAACCGGCGTCGACGTGATCGGGTTCGACAGCGGCATCTGCGGCACCACCGGCGACCTTGCGCACCGCAGGCACGATCTTCTCGACCAGCCCGGAGATGTGCGGCGGAAGCGGCGTCGCGTCGGCACCCTGCGAGTCGATCGCTGCGCGAACCGCGCCGCATCCGTCGTGGGCGAGCACGATGATGAGCGGCACCTGCAACAGGCCGACCGCGTACTCGAGGGAGCCGAGCGCCGACGGCGTGACCACCTGCCCGGCGTTGCGCACCACGAACGCGTCGCCGAGGCCCACGTCGAAGATGATCTCAGCGGCGAGGCGGGAGTCGCTGCAGCCGAAGATCGTGACGAGCGGCCGCTGGGTGTGTGCGAGTGAGGCACGCCGCTCGACGTCTTGACGCGGATGCTGCGGTGTTCCCGCGACGAATCGCTCGTTGCCCCGTCGAAGCTCGCGCCAGGTCGCGGCAGGGGTTGAGGGGCGTTCGGGCGGCTGTTCGCTCACAGGCGGTTCCTCTCGGGGTGGATGCGTCGTCTTCGGTGGAGCGTCGGCTCGTCGACTCACTGCTGTGCGTCGATGGTGGGAACGAGCGCCGATGCCAGCGTCGCGAACTCTTCGGGTGTCGCGGTGCCGAGCAGCACGAAGGTGCTGCCGCCCGCCTCGGTGGTGAGGCCGTACCGCGCGTTGCCGACGTCGGCGTCGGAGTGGCGGTTGTCGTAGACCGTCCACTCGACGCCGTCGATCGTGGTGGTGCTGCTGGCGGGCGTGCGGGCGAGGAGGCCCGCGACCCACGTGGGGTTCGCATCGAGGCCCTGGTACATGCCGATGTACTCATCATCGGGAGTGAGGTAGCCGACGTACCAGGCGGAGACGCCGTCGACGCTCGACGTGCGCGACTCGGCGGCGTTCGCGCGCCAGCCATCGGGAAGCTCGGGGACGGCGAGCGGGTCATCGTTCGCGACCTGCGCCTGTTGGGCGACGGATGCCACGTCGACATCTCGCTCGACCGCGGTGTCGGCGCGCGGCACCAGCAGCACGATCACGAGCACGAGCACGAGGCTCGCGCCGAGTGCGAGCACGAGGTTGAGGGTGGTCTGGCGCTGACGGTGCAGGCGCGAATTCTGGGCCTGCCGTGCCGCGGTCTCTTCGGGCGTCTCGGGCCGGCCGAGCTCGGCCACGATGCGAGGTGCGCGCTCGGCCATCAGACCGCGCCGAGATCGTCGGATGCCGCGGCCGCACCGGATGTCGCTGAGGCACCGGATGCCGCTGAGGCGCCGGATGCCGCAGATGCGCCGCGTGCCGCGCCCGCGCGTGCCGCATCGAGACGGGCCTTCGCGCCGAGCAGCCATTCTTCGCAGCGGGCGGCGAGCGCCTCGCCGCGCTCCCACAGCGCCAACGACTGCTCGAGCGTCGCGGAGCCCTGCTCGAGCTCGGAGACGACCTGCACGAGTTCGTCGCGCGCCTGCTCGTAGCTGAGCTCGGCGACATTCGTGGTGGGGGGCATGGCTTCCATTCTATTCGGCGCCGCCGACGGCCCGGTCGGCCCCGGTCGAACCAGGTCTGGCCGATTCGACTTCGGTGGTGTCGGGCCCGGTCGAGACGGCACCCAACCTGCCGCCGGCCAGGGTGAGCGTCATCCGTGTTCCCTCGGGTGCGCCGTCGGGCGATCTGAGCACGTGCCCGTCGTCGCCCTGCACGATCGCATAGCCGCGATCGAGCGTGGCCAGCGGTGAGAGCGCGCGAAGGTGGCCGCGAAGTTCACTGACGCGGTCGGTCTGCCGTTCGATGCAGCGCCCCACCATCTCGGTGCCGCGGGCGACCCAGCGGGTGAGCTCCTCGGCGCGCCGCTCGATGATCCACCCCGAACCTGCGAGGGCGGGTCGGGCGCGCAGGTGGCCGATGCGGTCGATCTCGCGGGT
>DASSBT010000201.1:0-13768 GCA_035698465.1 Agromyces sp.
ACGGGGTGCGACGTAAAACAAAGGAGACGACCTCTTGGAAGGTCCTGAAATCACGTTCGCCGAAACCGTCATCGACAATGGCAAGTTCGGCACCCGCACCATCCGCTTCGAAACCGGGCGCCTCGCCCAGCAGGCGCAGGGCTCCGCCGTCGCCTACATCGACGAAGAGACCATGCTGCTCTCGGCGACCTCGGTCTCCAAGCAGCCGAAGGAGCACTTCGACTTCTTCCCGCTCACCATCGACGTGGAAGAGCGCATGTACGCCGCGGGTCGCATCCCGGGCTCGTTCTTCCGCCGCGAGGGTCGTCCCTCGACCGAGGCCATCCTCACCTGCCGCCTGATCGACCGCCCGCTGCGTCCCTCGTTCGTCGAGGGGCTGCGCAACGAGGTCCAGGTCGTCGTCACGGTGCTCGCCATCGAGCCCGACGAGTTCTACGACGTGCTCGCGATCAACGCGGCATCGCTCTCGACGCAGCTCTCGGGCCTGCCGTTCTCGGGCCCCGTCGGCGGCGTGCGCGTCGCGCTCATCGACGGCCAGTGGGTCGCGTTCCCGAAGTACTCGCAGATCGAAGACGCCGTGTTCAGCATGGTCGTCGCCGGTCGCGTGGTCACCGAGGCCGACGGCTCGCAGGATGTCGCGATCATGATGATCGAGGCAGAGGCTCCTGACAACGCGTGGAACCTCATCCAGGCCGGCGCGGTCAAGCCCGATGAGACCGTCATCGCACAGGGCATCGAGGCGTCGAAGCCGTTCATCAAGCAGCTCGTCGAGGCGCAGCAGTCGGTTGCGAAGACCGCCGCCAAGCCGACCGCCGACTACCCGACGTTCCCGCCTGACCAGCCGGCCACGAAGGACGTCGTCGAGGCGTTCGCGCTCGAGGAGCTCAAGGGCATCTACCAGATCGCCGAGAAGGTGGCTCGCCAAGACGCCGACGACGCCCTCAAGGCTCGGGCCAAGGAGCACGTGGCCGCAAAGGTCGAGGCGGGCGAGCTTCCCGGGGAGGCGCTCGCCGAGGTCTCAGCGGCCTACAAGTCGGTCACGAAGCACGTCGTGCGTTCACGCGTGCTCGAAGAGGGCGTGCGCATCGACGGCCGCGGGCTCGCCGACATCCGCCCGCTCGACGCCGAGGTGCAGGTCGTGCCCCGCGTGCACGGCTCGGCCATCTTCCAGCGCGGCGAGACCCAGATCATGGGCGTCACCACGCTGAACATGCTGAAGCTCGAGCAGCAGATCGACTCGCTGAGCCCGGTCACCAAGAAGCGCTACATGCACAACTACAACTTCCCGCCCTACTCGACCGGTGAGACCGGTCGCGTCGGGTCGCCGAAGCGTCGCGAGATCGGACACGGCGCACTCGCCGAGCGCGCCCTCGTGCCGGTGCTGCCCACGCGCGAGGAATTCCCCTACGCGATCCGCCAGGTCTCCGAGGCGCTCGGTTCGAACGGATCGACCTCGATGGGCTCGGTCTGCGCTTCGACGCTTTCGCTGCTCAACGCCGGTGTGCCGCTGCGCGCACCGGTCGCGGGCATCGCGATGGGCCTCATCTCCGACACCGTGAACGGTGAGACCCGCTACGCGGCCCTCACCGACATCCTCGGTGCAGAAGACGCGCTCGGCGACATGGACTTCAAGGTCGCCGGCACCAGCGAGTTCGTCACGGCGATCCAGCTCGACACGAAGCTCGACGGCATCCCGGCATCCGTGCTGGCCGGCGCGCTGACCCAGGCGAAGGACGCCCGCACGACGATCCTGGCCGTGCTGAATGCGGCCATCGACGGTCCCGACGAGATGGCGCCGACCGCGCCCCGCGTGATCAGCGTGCAGATCCCCGTCGACAAGATCGGTGAGCTGATCGGCCCGAAGGGCAAGACGATCAACTCGATCCAGGACGAGACCGGCGCCGACATCTCCATCGAGGAGGACGGCACCGTCTACATCGGCGCGACCGACGGCCCGTCGGCCGAGGCCGCCCGTGCCCAGGTCAATGCCATCGCCAACCCGACCAACCCCGAGGTCGGCGAGCAGTTCCTCGGCACCGTTGTGAAGATCGCCGCCTTCGGCGCGTTCATCTCGTTGCTCCCCGGCAAGGATGGCCTGCTGCACATCTCCGAGGTGCGCAAGCTCGCCGGTGGCAAGCGCGTCGAGAACGTCGACGACGTGCTCGGCGTCGGGCAGAAGATCCTCGTCGAGATCACGAAGATCGACGACCGCGGCAAGCTCTCGCTCGCCCCGGTGCTGGCCGAAGAGGCCGACACCAACGGCCGCGACTCAGACGGCACGCACTCCGAGGAGCCCGCAGAGGGGGCCGAGGTCGGCGCATAGGCCGCAGCGAACTGCATTCGGATGCCCGTCCCGTTCTCGGGGCGGGCATCCGTCGTACGCCGAGGAACTCCCGCGCTCAGAACCGGTCAGCGGACACCGGTCACGCGGGCCGCTCGAGCAGCGGCCGAATGCGGAACGGGATCAGCTCACCCATCGCGAGGGATGTCTCGGTGCGCTCCACGGCGTCGATCGCGAGGATCTCGCCGTCGATGCGGAACAGGTCGTTCGCATCGCGACACACCACGCGCACCAGCAGGTCGACGCTGCCCGACAGGCCGTGCGCCTGGATGACCTCAGGGATCTGCGCGATCGCGTCGACGACTTCTGCGAGCTGCTTCTGCCGCACGTGGACCGAGATGAACGCCTCGAGCGGGAAGCCGAGCGGCACGGGGTCGATGCTGCGTTCGAACGACAGGAACGCACCGGATGCCTCGAGCCGCGACATCCGGGCCTGCACGGTGTTCCTCGACATCGCGAGCCGGTCGGCGAGGGCGACGACGGTCGCGCGTGGGTCGGCGGCGAGCGCCCTGAGGAGCGATCGGTCGACCGCGTCGTAGCCGTTCATAACGACACACGATAGCAGTGGTCGGGGGGTACCGAGTTGGCAACATGCTCAATCAGGGCGGCTCAGCTTGAGCTGTGTGACAGATCGACGTACGCTCGGAGTATCCGGCAGAGGCGCCGGGTGCGGGCCGCTCACGAGGCGAGCCCCGCCGAAAGCGAGGATCGACGATGACCCCATCCGACCGAGACGCAACAGGGCTCCTCACCAAGCCCGACGACTTCGTGCAGCTCATCACACCGACGGGGGAGCGGCAGCGCGACGCCGAGTTCGACCCCTGGGTCGCCGACGTGGATGCGGCCGCCCTCGGCCGTCTCTACCGCGACATGGCCGTCGTACGACGACTCGACACCGAGGCGACCGCGTTGCAGCGGCAGGGCGAGCTCGGCCTGTGGCCGCCGCTGGCCGGCCAGGAGGCCGCGCAGATCGGCTCGGCCAGGGCACTGCGCGACGACGACTTCATCTTCTCCAGCTACCGCGAGCACGCCCTCGCATGGACCCGCGGCGTCGAGCCGGCGGAGTTGCTCGCGGTCTGGCGTGGCTCTGCGGCATCCGGCTGGAATCCGTACGAGCACGGCATGGCCGTGCCGCAGATCATCATCGGCGCGCAGGCACTGCATGCGACCGGCTACGCCATGGGACTCTCATGGGAGGGGTCGGATGCCGCGTCGATCGCCTACTTCGGCGACGGCGCGACGAGCGAGGGCGACGTGAACGAGGCGCTCGTGTTCGCGGCCAGCTTCGATGCGCCGGTCGTGTTCTTCTGCCAGAACAACCAGTGGGCCATCTCGGAGCCCGTCGGACTGCAGTCGAAGCAGCCGCTCGCGCGCCGCGCCGACGGGTTCGGCATGCCGGGCATCCGTGTCGACGGCAACGACGTGCTCGCAGTGCTCGCGGCGACTCGCGCCGCACTCGACCGCGCTCGTCGCGGTGAGGGGCCGACCTTCATCGAGGCCGTCACGTACCGGATCGGCCCGCACACGACGGCCGACGATCCCACCCGGTACCGCACCGACACCGAGCTCGCCGAGTGGCGCGAACGCGACCCGCTCACCCGAGTGCTCGCCCTCCTCGACGGCATGGGCGTCGATGTCGACGGCCTCCAGAACGAGGTCGCCGCCGAGGCCGATACGGCGGCCGCCGCGCTGCGCGCCGCGATCACGACGATCCCAGACCCCGAGCCGATGAGCGTGTTCGACCACGTCTACGCCGAGCGCAACAGCCACGTCGAACGGCAGCGCGAGCGCTACGCGCGCTACCTCGCGATGTTCGACGACGGCAACGCGTCGAACGCCGATGGGGCGGCTGCGGCATCCGAAGCCGGGGGAGGCGCGCGATGACCACGCTCACCCTCGCGAAAGCCCTCAACGCCGGACTGCGCCGCGCGCTCGCCACCGACGACAAGGTCGTGCTCATGGGCGAGGACATCGGCTCGCTCGGCGGCGTGTTCCGCGTGACCGACGGACTGAAGGCGGAGTTCGGCGCGAACCGGGTGGTCGACACGCCGCTCTCCGAGGCCGGCATCGTCGGCACTGCCGTCGGCCTCGCGTACCGCGGGTTCCGTCCGGTCGTCGAGATCCAGTTCGACGGGTTCATCTACCCCGGCTTCGACCAGATCGTCGCCCAGGTGGCGAAGCTGCACTACCGCTCGCGCGGCAACGTGCGGATGCCGATCACGATCCGCGTCCCGTTCGGCGGCGGCATCGGCGCGGCCGAGCATCACTCCGAATCACCCGAGGCGTACTTCGCCCACACCGCGGGCCTGCGCGTCGTCGCGTGCTCGAACCCGGCCGACGCCTATGTCATGATCCAGCAGGCGATCGCGAGCGACGACCCGGTGCTGTTCTTCGAGCCGAAGCGTCGCTATCACGTCAAGGGCGAGGTCGACGAGGGCGGCAACCTCGCCGATGCCAAGCCGATGGGCCTCGCGACCTTCATCTCACAGGGCGACGACGTCACGCTCGTCACCTACGGCGGGCTCGTGCAGACGGCGCGTGACGCCGCCATCGCCGCCGCAGAAGACGGGATCTCGATCGAGGTCATCGACCTGCGCTCACTCGCACCCGTCGACTACGAGTCCGTCGCGTCATCCGTACGCCGCACCGGTCGTCTCGTCGTCACGCACGAGGCGGGCGAGCAGGGCGGCGTGGGCGCCGAGATCGTCGCGGCCATCACCGAACGCTGCTTCGACTACCTCGAGGCCGCCCCGGTTCGGATCACCGGCCACGACATCCCCTACCCGCCGGCCAAGCTGGAACGCCACCACCTGCCCGACCTCGACCGTATCCTCGACGGGGTCGATCGCGTGCTCGGCCGGCCCAACTCCCTGAGCGGTGTGGAGGCATGAGCCCGATGATCAAGGATTTCCCGCTGCCCGACCTCGGTGAGGGCCTGACCGAGTCCGAGGTCGTCGCCTGGCGTGTCTCGGTCGGCGACCGCGTCGAGCTCAACCAGATCATCGCCGACATCGAGACGGCGAAGGCCGTCGTCGAGCTGCCGTCTCCATACAGCGGCGTGATCACCGCACTGCATGCCCAAGAGGGCGAGACGGTCGACGTCGGCGCGCCGCTCTTCTCGTGCGACACCGGCGGCGACGCCGAGGCCGCCACCCTCGCTGAGCCCGCCGAGGCGAGCGGGGCGAACGGCGCTCCGGATGCCGCACCCGGGCCGAACCTCGTCGGCTACGGGGCACGCGACGAGGGCGGGCCGAAGCGGCGCGCCCGGCGCGCGGCCCTCGCGGCGGATCTCGTGCCGCCTGCGCCGGCCACCGCTCCACCGGGCGAGGTCGAGCCGGTCGTCTCGGAACGGCTGGAACCGCCGCTTCGCCCTGAGCGTCCGCGGTCCACGCCGCCGGTGCGAAAGCTCGCACGCGACCTCGGCGTCGACCTGGAACAGGTGACGGGCACGGGGGAGGGCGGGCTCATCACGCGCGCCGACGTCGAGGCGGCGGCATCCGGTGTGCATCAGCCGGTGGAGAAGACTGAAGGCCGTCTCGAGACCCGGGCCGAGCCGCCCACCGAGACCCGCATCCCGATCAAGGGCGTGCGCAAGTACACCGCGCAGGCCATGGTGCAGAGCGCCTTCACCGCACCGCACGTGACGGAGTTCCTCACGATCGACGTCACCGCGACGATGGAGCTGCTGCGCGGCATCCGTGAAGACCGCAACTTCGCCGGGCACAAGGTCACGCCGCTCACCGTGGTCGCGAAAGCCGTGTGCATGGCGGCACGTCGCACGCCAGAGGTGAACTCTCGCTGGGACGAGGCGGCGCAGGAGATCGTGCAGTTCGGCGGCGTGAACCTCGGCATCGCCGCCGCGACCGGTCGCGGCCTCGTCGTGCCGAACGTGAAGGGCGCCGAGCGGATGACCCTGATCGAGCTCGCCGACGCGATCGCCGCGCTCGCCGAGACGGCCCGCGCCGGGCGCACCCCGCCGGCCGACCTCGCCGGAGGCACGATCTCGATCACGAACATCGGGGTCTTCGGCATCGACGCCGGTACGCCGATCCTGAATCCGGGTGAAGCGGCCATCCTCGCGATGGGCGCCGTGCGACGCCAGCCCTGGGAGCACCGCGGCGAGATCGCGCTGCGCGAGGTCATGACGCTGTCGCTGTCGTTCGACCACCGCCTCGTCGACGGCGAGCAGGGGTCGCGGTTCCTCGCCGATATCGGTGCGGTACTCCGCCAACCCGGCATCGCGCTCACCATGGCGTGATCGCGCCCATGGTGCAATCAGCGCAGTGGCGAGAGGATGGGCGTATGGACGATCGCAGCATCCTCTCGCCGGCCGACACCGCCGCCGAACTCGACGGCACCGCCTTCACGCACGCACAGGATCACCTCGTCGCCGCCTACACCACGGCGGATTTCCGCAGCGCGGTGCGACTGCTCGACGCGGTCGCGGTCGTCGCCGACGAGTTGAACCACCACCCCGACGTGCGCCTCGGGTGGGGGCGCGTCGAGTTCGCACTGAGTTCGCACGACGCGGGCGGGGTGACCGCTCGCGATCTCGAACTCGCACGCCGCATCGGTGCGCTCGCCGATGAGCTCGAGGCGACCGCAGGCTAGCGGCACCCGACTCAGTCGAGTCGGTAGATCCGCTCTTCGATGTCGGTGCCGCGGGCGTTCGCGAAGCTCACTTCGCTGCCCGCCCGCACGAACCCGAGCTTCTCGAGCACCCTGATCGACCCCGTGTTGTCGACCGCGACATGCGCCAGCAGCGGTCGGTCGTGCACCGCGTCGACGAAGAGGCGCAGCGCGCGGGTGGCGATGCCCTCACCCCAATGCGCAGTGTCGATCCAGTAGCCGACGAAGCTCCCGTCGTCGTCACTCCAACGCACGAGGTCGCCCACGATGACGCCGTCGGCGCGAATGGTGCGAACGTCGACCTGGGGATCGGCGATGAGGCGGGCCCACCGCGAATCGAATGCGTCGCGATCGTGCTGATCTCCCGAGGTGAACGCCGCCATCCGGCTTGCTTCGGGGTCCTGCCGGAATCGGAACAGTGCGTCGAGATCGCCCGCGCGGGTCGCGCGCAGCGTCACGACATGAGGCTGGCCCACGTCATTTCCTCCAGGATGCCGCGGACGGTGCCGTCGGCCGGTCGGCGCCCAGGGATGCGGGCGCTGTGCGGAGTGGAGTTCAGGAGTCCGAAGGCGGCGTGTGCCCGGAACCTGAGCTCCGTCTCGGCCCGATCGGGCCGGAGTCGGGAGAGGGTGTCGACCCAGTGCTCGACATAGCGCCGCTGCAGCAGGCGCACCTCGTGTCGCGCATCTCGGTCGAGCTGCTCGAGCTCCCGATCCTGCACGATGATGACGTCGGCCTCGCCGAGGGCGAAGTCGACGTGGAAGCGGATGAGCGAGCGAAGCGCGGATGCCGCGTCGGGCGCCACGCCGAGCACGCGTTCGGCGCCGTCGAGGAGCGTGCTGCTCGCGCCCTCGAGGATCGCAGCGAGCACGGCGGACTTGCCCGGGAAATGGCGGTAGACGGCCGGTCCGCTCACGCCGACGGCGGCACCGAGGTCTTCGATGGTGACGCCGGCGTAGCCGCGCTCGGCGAAGAGCGTCGCGCCCGCTGCGAGGATGGCGGCGCGACGGTCGGCCTTCTGCCGACCGCGCTCGGTGAGGGGAAGGCCCGGGGCGTCGGCAACGGTGTCATCGGTGTCGAGGGTGCTTGCCATTGCGGTGAGTGCTCGCTAACATCGGAATTCGAGTTAATGAACACTAACCGAAATGGCGCGAGCTGCACAAGTGACGCGCCGTCGATGCAGACAGGCGGACCGCATGACGACCCTCACGACGAGCATCGACCTCGGGAGTGAGGCGTCGCGCCGCAACATCGACGAGCACGCCGGGCTCGTGCGAGAGCTTCGCGAGAAGCTCGCGATCGCCGCACTGGGCGGCCCCGAGCACTCGCGTGAGCGCCACGTCTCGCGCGGCAAGCTGCTGCCGCGCGACCGCGTCGACCGCCTGCTCGACGAGGGCAGCCCCTTCCTCGAGCTCTCACCGCTCGCCGCCGAGGGTCTCTACGGCGGCGACTCGCCTGGCGCGGGCATCATCACGGGTGTCGGCCTCGTGCACGGCCGGCCCGTCATGGTGGTGTGCAACGACGCCACCGTCAAGGGCGGCACCTACTACCCGATGACGGTGAAGAAGCACCTGCGCGCCCAAGAGGTCGCCCGCGAGCAGCGGCTCCCGTGCGTCTACCTCGTCGACTCGGGTGGGGCCTTCCTCCCCAAGCAAGACGAGGTGTTCCCCGACCGCGACCCCTTCGGCCGTATCTTCTACAACCAGGCGCAGCTCTCGTCGCTGCGCATCCCGCAGCTCGCGGCCGTGCTCGGCTCGTGCACCGCTGGCGGCGCGTACGTGCCCGCGATGAGCGACGAGTCCGTGATCGTGCGAGGCCAGGGCACGATCTTCCTCGGCGGGCCCCCGCTCGTGAAGGCGGCGATCGGCGAGGTCGTGACGCCAGAGGAGCTCGGCGGCGGCGACCTGCACTCGCGCGTCTCGGGCGTCACCGACCACCTCGCCGACGATGACGAGCACGCCCTCGAACTCGTGCGCGACATGGTGGCGACCCTGCCGCCGCCCGCAACGCGAGCCTGGGCGGTGCGCGAGTCGCGTCCGCCGGCGGTCGACCCGGCGAGCCTCACCGCGGCCGTGCCGGTCGACGTGCAGCAGCCGTACGACGTGCACGAGGTCATCGCGCGACTCGTCGACGGCAGCGAGTTCGCCGAGTTCAAGCCCGAGTACGGCGACACACTCGTCACGGGGTTCGCCCACCTCGACGGTCACCCCATCGGCATCGTGGCGAACAACGGCGTGCTCTTCAGCGAGTCGGCCATGAAGGGCGCCCACTTCATCGAGCTCTGCGACCAGCGCGGCATCCCGCTGCTGTTCCTGCAGAACATCTCGGGCTTCATGGTGGGCCGCGATGCGGAGGCGGGCGGCATCGCCAAGCACGGGGCCAAGATGGTCACGGCGGTCGCGACCACTCGCGTCCCGAAGTTCACGGTGGTCATCGGCGGGTCGTTCGGCGCGGGCAACTACTCCATGTGCGGGCGCGCCTACTCGCCGCGCTTCCTCTGGATGTGGCCGAACGCACGCATCTCGGTGATGGGCGGCGAGCAGGCGGCATCCGTGCTCTCGACCGTGAAGCGAGACCAGCTCGCGGTGATGGGCGAAGAGTGGTCGGATGCCGCTGAGCAGGCATTCCGGCAACCGATCCGCGACCAGTACGAGAGCCAGGGCAGCCCGTATCACTCGACCGCCCGGCTCTGGGACGACGGCATCATCGACCCGGCCGACACCCGCACGGTGCTCGCCCTCGCGCTCGAGCTCGCAAGCCGCACACCGTTGCCCGAGCCCGCGTTCGGCCTCTTCCGCATGTAGGCGCGCACCCGCGCACGCGCGCTGCGCGTTCCTGCCGTCGTGTGTTGAAGAGCTCACCCACTGGGCGAGCCGAGAGTGCAGTCGTCGTCGCTTCAGAGGGCGTCGAGTGCACTCTCGACGTTGTAGGCAGAGGTCGCGCGGCACCGAGAGTGCAGTCGTCGCCACTTCACAGGGCGTCGACTGCACACTCGGGAGTTCGACAGCGTGTTACGACGCGGATGCCGCGGCGGCACGCGTGACCTCGCGCACCGCCTCGTCGACGCCGCGGTTCCACGGCGTGCCGTGACCCGGCAGCACCCACGTGACGCCGAGCCCCTCGAGGCGCCGCAGCGACGCGAGCGCCGCCTCGGGGTCATCGGTGAACGGCGCCGGCTGTGGGCCTTCGGCGCCCGTGAGCACGTGCCGCGTCGTCAGGGCGTCGCCCACGAAGACCGCGTCGGCGAGTGGGACGTGCACCGCGATGCTGCCGGGAGAGTGACCCGGCATGCCGATCACCCGGGGCGCGCCGGGCAGGTCGAGCACGTCGCCGTCGCGCACGGTCACGACCTCGGAGAGCGGAGCAGGCTTCAGCCCGCGCTTCGCGATGGCGTACCAGAGGAACCGTGCCGTGGCGCCGAGCTTCACCCGCCCCCATTCGGGCTTGGTCGAGACTTCGCCGCGCGCACGGGCGGCGTCGGCCTCGTGCACGTACACCGGTACGCCGTGATCGCGACGGAGTCGCTCGGCGAACCCGATGTGGTCGGAATCGCCGTGCGTCAGCACGACGCCGCGCACATCGTCGAGGGACCGCCCCATGTCGGTGAGTTCGGCGACCAGTTCCTTCCACTGACCGGGCAGGCCGGCGTCGATGATCGTCACGCCGTCGGGCGCGTCGATGAGGTAGACGGCCACGATGTCGTTGCCGATGCGGTGGAGTGAGGGTCCGAGCTTCATGATGGCTATGATACCTAGCTATCATGGCTACGTGCAATAGCCTAGGATCGATTCGGAGTCAGGGGATCGTTCGCGGCGATGGACGCATTCCGGCCAACATTCGTCGAAGGAGCAGCGATGCCCACACCAGAGCGCACCTCGCGCGAGGCGATCGTGGCGGCGGGGAGCGACCTGCTCGAGATCGCAGGACTCGAAGGGCTCACCATGCAGGCCGTCGCCGAGCGGGTGGGTGTGCGTGCCCCGTCGCTGTACAAGCGCGTCCGCAACCGAGATGAGCTCGTCGGGTTGATCGCCCGGGCCACGATCGATGAGCTCGGCGCCCGGCTGGACGCGGCGGCGGCAGGGCGTCCCGGCGATGCCCGCGCGGCGCTGCGCCGACTCGCGCGCGTCGCCCGTGCGTTCGCGCACGAGCGTCCCGCCGGGTTTCGCCTCATCTTCGCCCCGGCAACCGATGCGGCACTCGCTCGCGATTCGCTGGCGGCAGCCAGCGCTCCGTTGCTGCGCGTGGCCGCGTCGCTCGCGGGTGAGGGGCATGCGTTGCACGCGGCCCGTACGTTCACGGCGTGGCTGAACGGCTTTGCGAGCATGGAACTCGCCGGCGCGTTCCGGCTCGGCGGCGATGTCGACGAGGCGTTCGAGTTCGGGCTCGAGCGTCTGACCGACGCCATCGCGCGAGCCGACGGCGAAGCCCAGGCGGCCGCTATCGGCTGACGTGTGCGCGCGCACCGGGTCGAGCCGCGTTCCGCGGGTCCCGGGCCGCTTGTCATTTCAGTTAACGAGCACTAACATCGATCCAGTTAGTGCGCACTAACTGACGGTGTGCGCGAATCCAGCAGAGAGGCGGATGGACACGCTGATGAGCACGCACCGACCGTCGCGTCCCTTCGAGCGAGTGCTCGTCGCCAATCGCGGCGAGATCGCCGTGCGCGTCATCCGCACCCTGCGCCGTCTCGGCATCCACTCGATCGCCGTGTACTCCGACGCCGATGCCGACGCCCCGCACGTGCGGCTCGCCGACGAGGCGGTGCGCATCGGTCCAGCCCCGGCGGCGCAGAGCTACCTCGACCCCGAGCGCATCATTGCGGCCGCGCGAGCGACGGGTGCGCAGGCCGTGCACCCGGGCTACGGCTTCCTCTCCGAGCACGCGGGCTTCGCACGCGCGTGCCACGACGCCGGCATCGTGTTCGTCGGCCCCGGGCTCGAGGCACTCGAGGTGATGGGCGACAAGATCCGCGCCAAGCTGCACGTCGCGGCATCCGGAGTGCCGGTCGTGCCCGGAATCTCCGATCCTGCGCTCGATGATGCGGCGCTCATCGCCGCGGGCGAGACCGTCGGATATCCGCTGCTCGTGAAGCCGTCGGCCGGCGGCGGCGGCAAGGGCATGCAGATCGCGCGCGACGCGGCCGAGCTGGCCACCGCAGTGCCCGCGGCCCGGCGTGTGGCCACGACCGCATTCGGCGACGACACCCTGTTGCTCGAACGACTCATCGAGCGACCCCGCCACATCGAGGTGCAGGTGCTCGCGGATGCCGCTGGCGCGACGATCCACCTCGGCGAACGCGAATGCTCGTTGCAGCGCCGGCACCAGAAGGTCGTCGAAGAGGCGCCGTCTGCGCTGCTCGACGACGCCACCCGCGCGCGGATCGGTGCCGCCGCATGCGATGCGGCGCGCAGCGTCGGCTACCTCGGCGCCGGCACCGTCGAATTCCTCGTGTCGGATGCCGCGCCCGACGAGTTCTTCTTCATCGAGATGAACACCCGGCTCCAGGTCGAGCACCCCGTGACCGAGCTCGTCACGGGAGTCGATCTCGTCGAGCAGCAACTGCGGATCGCCGCGGGGGAGCCCCTCGTACTCGCGCAGGACGACGTGCACCTCACCGGCCACGCGATCGAGGCGCGGCTCTACGCCGAGTCGCCGCATCGAGGGTTCCTCCCGTCGACGGGCGAGGTGCTCGCCTGGCGTGAGCCGGGCGGCGAGGGCGTGCGCATCGACGCCGGTATCCGCGAGGGCCAGCAGGTCACCGCGCACTACGACCCGATGCTCGCGAAGGTCATCGCGTACGGCGACGATCGCGCACAGGCGATCGAGCGACTCGATCGGGCGCTTGCCGAAACCGTCGTGCTGGGCATCGACACGAACATCGCCTTCCTCCGTCGGCTGCTGGCCGAGCCCGATGTGCGCGACGGGCGCCTCGACACGGGGCTCATCGACCGCATGCCCGAGACGAGCGTCGCCGACCCGTCGCCGGCACTCCTCGACGAGGCGGCCCGACATGTCGCACGCGACGAGACCCGCGAGGGGATCGCAGCGGATGCCGCTGGGCCCACCGCGTGGAACGCCGCAACGGGCTGGCGCCCGGGCCCGGTGCGCCCACCGGTCGTGCTGCTGGCCCCGCGTGATCACCCGCACGACGTCAGGCGAGTGGTCGCATCGGCCGTCGGCGAACCCGGCGACGCACGCGCCATCGTGCGCGTCTCCGAGGACGGCGCGGTCTGGGTGCACCGCGACGGCGCGGCGGCCGCATTCGTGCACGTCGACCGGCGCGCATACGCCGAGCAGCGGCGCGCGGCCGCGGAACGGGGCGGTCTTACCGCCGAACCAGAGCTTCGAGCGCCGATGCCCGGCACCGTCACCGCCGTCTTCGTCGACGACGGCCACGCCGTCGAGGAGGGCGACGCGATCCTCGCGATCGAGGCGATGAAGATGGAGCACCGCGTCATCGCCACCCTCGACGGCACTCTCAGACTCGACGTGGCGACGGGCGATCTCGTCAGCCGCGACCAGATCGTCGCGCACATCGAACCGAGCCCCGCGGCATCCGACCCCGAACCTTCGAGCGGCCCGCACGACGGCGTCGTCTCGAGCACATCCCACCAGGAATAGAGGAGCACCATGCAGCACGACCTGAGCCCCGAGGAACAGGAGCTCTACGACATGGTCTGCGACTTCGCAGACACCGTGGTCGCCCCGCAGTCGTACGAGGCCGACCGCACGCACACCCTGTCGATGGACGTCGTCGCGCAGATGGGCGAGGTGGGCCTGTTCGGCCTGCCGTTCCCC
>DASSBT010000202.1:0-14264 GCA_035698465.1 Agromyces sp.
GAGCGTGCACGGCCGGGCGGGCGCGTGGCGGTCACGGTGTGGGCGCGCGACGCCGTCGAGCCGCTGCCCGAACTGTTCATCGGCGCGCTGCCCGACAACGCGGCATCCGGCCTCGAAGACCTCACGAAGCCGGCGATCGAGGTCGCCGACACCCCGGGGAGCCTCGCGCACTGGCTCACGGACCTCGGCCTCGTCGACGTGCGCGCCGAGGCGGTGCGACGGCATCTCGATCTCTCCCCCGAGCTCGCCTGGCAGCTCGTGCTCGGCACTGCACTCCGCGTGATCGTGTCCGAACTCGACGATGCCGCGCTCGAGGGCGTGCGTGAGCGCTTCCTCGCGGCGCACGCCGCTGGTGGCGTGGCATCGGTCGACGTCACGACGCTCATCGCGGTGGGCCGGCGCCCGGGGTAGCGCGGCAACCGTCATCCCGACAATGCTGCCGCGCGGCGCCTCCGAACCCACTGACCCTCGATTCTGTGTCTCGGTTGCATCACGGCGGCTTGCGAATGTCGCCTCGCGCAACGTATCTTCGTAAGATCCGAAATAGTGACCGAATGGTCGGTCATGAAATCGACCCCCACTCAGCGACGAGAACCCGAAGAGGGCTCAAAGGAGAGTTCACCCATGCACCGTGCGCAACGCCGCCTGCTGATTCCCGCCGCGGTCGCGGCATCCCTCGCCCTCGCCCTCACCGGCTGCGGCGCCTCGAACTTCGGTGGCGACGACGGTGGCGGCGATGGCGGCGCCGAAGAAGGCCCCATCACGATCGGCGCCGTGCTCGACATCACGGGCGTCGGCGCGAACCTCGGCGTGCCCGAGCAGAACACGCTCAACATGCTCTCCGAGCAGCTCAACGAAGCCGGCGGCATCGACGGCCGTGAGGTCGAGCTGATCATCAAGGACAACCAGTCGACCGAAGACGGCGCCGCGAAGGCGACCAACGAGCTCATCGAGAACGGCGTCGACCTCATCATCGGCGCGTCGCGCACGGGCCCCTCGCTTGCGATGCGCCCGCTCGTCGAGGCCGCGCAGCTGCCGACCATCTCGATCGCCGCGAACGCCGCGATCGTCGAGGGGTCGGAGTGGGTGTTCAAGACGGCACAGAACGACATCGTGGTGCTCGAGCGCATCCTCGATGACGCCGAGTCGAAGGGCTACACGAAGATCGCCCTCGTGCGCGACGCCACCGGCTTCGGCGAGGGCATCGCCGAGACGATCACCGAGCTCGGCGCCGAGCGTGGCATCACGCTCACGACGACCGAGGCCTTCGAGCCCAGTGCGACCGACTTCACCGCGCAGATGACGAACATCCGCGCGAGCGACGCCGACGCCGTCATCATCTGGGGCATCACCCCGTCGGCCGGCCTCGCGCAGGCCGCCTACGTGCAGCTCGGCGTTGGCAAGCCCGTCTACCAGTCGCACGGCGTCGCGAACGACGCCTTCTTCGAGGCCGCCGGTCCCGCAGCAGAGGGCGTGCTCGCCCCGATGGGCCGCCTGCTCGTGGCCGACCAGCTGCCCGCCGACGACCCGCAGAAGGAGGTCATCGACCAGTTCATCGCGGACTACTCCGAGGCCTTCGGAACCCCGCCGTCGAGCTTCGCCGGCCACGCCTACGACGCCTGGAAGATCGGCGTTGCTGCGATCGAAGAGGCCGGCACCGACGCCGAGGCACTGCGCGACGCGATCGAGGCGACGAGCGGCTTCGTCGGCATCTCGGGCGTGTTCACGATGACTCCCGAGAACCACTCGGGCCTCACCGCCGACGCGCTCATCATGGCGATCGCCGAGGGCGGTCGCTGGAACCTCTACGAGCAGTGAGCAGCTTCCGTTGACCGATTTCCTCCAGCTGACGGCGGCAGGGTTGTCGCAGGGTTCTGTGTACGCCCTGCTCGCCGTCGGCCTCATCGCCACCTACACGGTGCGGCACGTCGTGAACATCGCCCAGGGCGACTACGCGACGCTGGCCGGCCTGGGGAGCATCTCGCTCGTCAGTGCCGGCCTGCCGCTGCCGGTCGCCATCCTCATCGCACTCGTCTCGGTCACGTTGGCCTCGGTGCTCATCGAACGACTCGTGATCTCGCGGGTGAAGAACCTCACGACGTTGGTGTCGATCATCCTCACCCTCGGTGTCTCGACGCTGCTGCAGGCGATCATGCTCCTCATCTGGGGTGCAGAGGGTCGTCGACTGGTCGCGTTCCCCGGCGACGACATCATGATCGCCGGCGTGAGCATCCGTTCGCAGGAGCTCTGGATGCTCGGCACCCTCGTCGTCGTCGGTGGCGGCGTACTGCTCTTCTACGAGAAGACCCGCTGGGGCAAGGCGCTGCGCGCGTCGGCCGAGCAGCCGGTCGCGGCGCGCATCGTCGGCATCTCACCGGCCGCGGCATCAATCATCGCGTTCGCGATCGCCGGATTCGTCGGCGCCGCCGCAGGCGTGGTCTCGTCGCCGATCTACCTCTCGATCTGGTCGGGCGGCCTGCTGCTCGGGCTCAAGGGGTTCGTGGCGGCGGTGCTCGGCGGCTTGTTCTCGTTCCGCGCGGCGATCGTCGGCGCATTGCTGCTCGGCGTGCTCGAGTCGTACGTCGCCGGCTACGTGGCATCCGGATGGAAGGACGCGGTCGCGTTCATCATCCTCATCGTCGTGCTCATCATCCGGCCGGCCGGTCTCGTGCTGCGCCCGAACGCGGTAAGGGTCTGACGTGACACTCCTCGAGAACTCTCCCGGGTCGATCCGGTCGAAGACCGGCTTCTGGCCGAACAACCGCGGCACCATCATCGGCATCGCGGCGTTCGCCGTGTTCATCATGATCCTGCCGTTCACCGCGTCGACCTCGATGATGAACATCGCGGTCTTCGCCATGATCTTCGCTCTGCCCGCGATCGGCCTGTCGCTGCTGATGGGCCTGGCCGGCCAGGTCTCGCTCGGCCAGGCGGCGTTCTTCGCGATCGGCGCGTACACGCACGCGATCCTGTTGCAGAAGTTCGAGGTGAACGGCGTCGTCGCGGCGATCGGCGGCGTCATCGCGGCAATGCTCGCGGCGCTGCTCGTCGGCCTGCCGATGCTGCGACTGCGCGGACACTACCTCGCCCTGGCCACCCTCGGCCTCGGCTTCATCGTCATGATCGCGGTGCGCGAGTGGGACTTCACCGGTCGCACGACCGGCATCTACGGCTTCGGCCGGCCCGAGGTGTTCGGCATCCCGATCGACAACAACGGACTCTTCTTCTGGTTCGTCGCGCCGTTCGTGATCATCGGCCTCATCCTGGCGCTGAACCTCACCCGTTCGCGGGCCGGTCGTGCGCTGTCTGCGGTGAACGACTCCGAACTCGCGGCCGAGTCGCTCGGCGTGAACACCTATTCGCTGCGCGTCAAGGTCTTCACCCTCTCGGCCGGATTCGCTGGGCTCGGCGGCGTCTTCTACGCCTACCAGGTGCAGATCGTGTCACCGCAGGTCGCCGAGTTCCACGTGTCGGTCGAGCTGCTGCTGATGGTCGTCATCGGCGGACTCGGGTCGGTGTGGGGCGCCGTCGCCGGCGCCTTCATCGTGGAGCTGCTCTCAGAGGGCCTGCGCGACCTGATCCCCGCCATCATCCCGGGCGCGACGGGCGAGGTGCAGCTGATCGGCTACGGCCTCGTGCTCATCCTGGTCATCATCCTGTTGCCCGGTGGGCTCTACCAGGTCGTGCGCACCGCCTGGCTGGCGGTCAAGCGCCGCATGGCCACGCGGAAGACGGCGACGGATGCCGCGGCGGCGGCAGCGGCATCCGGTGCGCCCATTGGCGATCAGGGTGTCGGTGAGGCCCCCACGCGGGCGTTCGGCGGCCTGCCCGACGAGTCACCCGCAGCGGGCGGCTCCGGGCTGGACGGGATCGACGCGGATGCCGCGACCCAGGTGCCGGCCGTGCCGGCCGTCTCGACGCCGATCGCGACCGGCGAACCGATCCTCGAGGTACGCGGACTCACGAAGCGCTACGGCGGAGTCGTCGCCGTCGACGACGTGAGCCTCACGGTGCACGCCGGACGCATCCTCGGTCTCATCGGCCCGAACGGCGCCGGCAAGACGACGTGCTTCAACATGATCACGGGCGCGATCTCACCGACCTCGGGCACCGTCACGTTCCTCGGCGAAGAGATCCAGAGTCGCAAGCCGCACGTCGGCGCCGTGCGCGGGCTCACCCGCACGTTCCAGAACCTGCAGGTGTTCTCGTCGACCGACGTCGTCGGCAACGTCTACATGGGTCGCTACCGCAAGGGCCGGGCCGGGATCCTCCGTGGCATGCTCGGGCTCCAGGGCCACGAGCAGTACCACCACGAGCAGATCGCGCACGACATCCTCGACACGATGCGCCTCGGCGATGTCGCCGACCTCGCCGCCGGTGACCTTCCGTTCGGGCGCCAGCGCATGATGGAGGTCTGCCGGGCGCTCGCCGCCGAGCCTGCGCTGCTGCTGCTCGACGAGCCCATGGCGGGCCTCTCGGGCAAGGAGCGCGAGATGCTCGCGACCCTGCTGCGCGCCCTGCGCGACGCCGGCCTCACGATCGTGCTCGTCGAGCACGACGTGGCCCAGGTCATGTCGCTGGCCGACACCGTCGCGGTGCTCGACGACGGCGTGCTCATCGCGCACGGGGACCCCGAATCGGTGCGCAACGACCCCGCGGTCATCGTGGCCTACCTCGGCACCGATGTCGAAGAGGCCAAGCACGAACTCGAAGAGTTGGAGGAACAGGCATGATGCTCTCGGTGAACGCGCTCGACGCGGGCTACGGCAAGCTCGCCATCCTGCACGAGGTGAGCGTCACGGTCGATGCCGGCGAGATCGTCACGGTCGTCGGCTCGAACGGCGCAGGCAAGACGACACTGCTCCGGGCGGTCAACGGCCTCATCAGGCCGACCGCCGGCACCGTCACGCTCGACGGCGTCGACATCACCGGGCGTGCGACCGAGAAGATGGCGTCGCAGGGCCTCACCCACGTGCCCGAGAACCGGCTCTGCTTCCCCTCGCTCTCGGTGCGCGACAACCTCACCCTCGGGGCGTGGAGCCGCGGCGGCAAGGGCGATCTCGCCGAGGTGCTCGAATTGTTCCCACGGCTCGAGCCCCGGCTCGGCCAGGCCGCAGGCACCCTCTCGGGCGGCGAGCAGCAGATGGTCGCGATCGGCCGCGGGCTGATGGCGTCGCCGAAGGCGATCATGCTCGACGAGCCGTCGATCGGGCTCGCGCCCAAGGTGGTCGCCGAGATCATGAAGGTGCTCACCACGCTGCGCGATCGCGGGCTCGCCGTGCTCCTCGTCGAGCAGAACGTGCGTGCCTCGTTCGGCATCGCCGACCGTGCGGTCGTCATGCAGCGCGGCCGGGTCGTGCTCGAGGGCACGCCGCACGAGCTCGTCGAATTGCCCGAGGTGCGCGGCGCGTACCTCGGAGGCGCCGCCGCGTAGTCGCCGCCGGTCGAGTCGCGAGCGCCAGCGAGCGACCACCGCCGGTCGAGTAGCGAGCGCCAGCGAGCGCATCGAGACCCGGATCTCGATACGGCGCTGGCGCGCCTACTCGATCGGCGACCGCGCGTTGCGCGCCTACTCGATCGGCGAAGGGCGCGACATCCGATTCCGCTGTCGGCATACGGCCCGCCGCAGCCGCTCGCACCTCGCCCGATAAACTGACGGGACGACACGACGCGAGCGCGGGGAGAACGGATGATCGCCAGCCTCGCCGTCTTCGCCGCCGTCGCACTTCTCACGCCGTGGCTCACGAGGCTGATCGGTCGCCGTGTCTTCCTCGTCATCGCCGTCGTTCCGGCCGCGATCTTCGTGTTCCTGCTCGCCCAGCTGCCCCGAGTGCTGACGGGCGAGCCGCTCGTCGAGGTCATGCCGTGGATCCCGCAGCTCGACATCGCGCTGTCGTTCCGGCTCGACGCCCTCGCGCTGCTGCTCGCGCTCATCGTCACGGGCATCGGTGCACTCGTGCTCGTGTACTGCGCGAACTACTTCGCCGATGACGAGCCCGGCCTCGGCCGGTTCGCGGGCCTCCTGCTCGCCTTCGCCGGCGTGATGCTCGGGCTCGTCACCGCCGACGACGTGTTCCTGCTCTTCACGTTCTGGGAGGCGACGAGCGTGCTCTCGTACCTCCTGATCGGCCACTACACCGGCAAGAAGGAGAGCCGCGGCGCGGCGCTGCAGGCGCTCACCGTGACCACCTTCGGCGGCCTCACGATGCTCGTCGGACTCGTGGTGCTCGCCGCCGGCGGCGGCACCTCGTCACTCGCCGAGCTCATCGCCACCCCGGTCACCGGGGCTGCGGCCGAGTGGGGCATCGCGCTCGTGCTCGTCGGCGCGATCTCGAAGAGCGCGCTCGTGCCGTTCCACTTCTGGCTCCCGGCCGCGATGGCGGCGCCGACGCCGGTTTCCGCCTACCTGCACGCCGCCGCGATGGTCAAGGCCGGCGTCTACCTGGTCGCCCGGCTCGCCCCCGGCTACGAAGCGCTCGCGGTGTGGCATCCGATCATCGTCCTGCTCGGCGCCTTCACGATGATCGTCGGCGGCTGGCGAGCGCTGCGCCAGTACGACCTCAAGCTCCTGCTCGCCTACGGCACGGTCAGCCAGCTCGGCTTCCTCGTGCTCGTCACGGGCTTCGGCACCCGCGACGCGGCGCTGGCCGGCGTCGCGCTGCTGCTCGCGCACGCACTCTTCAAGGCGGCGCTCTTCCTCGTGGTCGGCATCGTCGACCACTCAGCCGGCACCCGCGACTGGCGCAAGCTCTCGGGCCTCGGCAGGCGGATGCCGGTGGTGGCGACCATCGCGATCGTCGCCGCCGCCTCGATGGCCGGCGTGCCCCCGCTCCTCGGGTTCGTGGCGAAGGAGGCCGTGTTCACGGCGTTCGCCGATGCCGCGCAGGCAGGTGAAGCCTGGGCGTGGGCTGCGCTCATCGGCGCGTTCGTCGGATCGGTGCTCACGGTCGCCTACTCCGCGCGGTTCGTCTGGGGCGCGTTCTTCACACGGTCCGACATCGCCCCGACGCCGCTGCAGGCGCAGGGCCGGGCGATGTCGGTCACGCCGGGCATCCTGGCGACGGCAAGCCTCGTGTTCGCCTTCGCTCTGCCGCTCATCGAGCCGCTGCTCACCGCGTACGCCGACGAGCTGCCCGGCTCGCGCGAGTACCACCTCGCGCTCTGGCACGGACTCGAGCCGGCACTCGCCATCTCTGCGGCCGTGTTCGCGCTCGGTGCCCTGCTCGTGTGGGTCCGTCGCGCGGTGGCCCGCTTGCAGGCGTCGGTCTCCCCCGTGTTCGACTCCGCTCGCGGCTATCTCGGTATCGTCTCGATCGTCGATCGAACGGCCGCGGCGGTGACGACGGCGATCCAGCATCGCGGCCTTCCCGGCTATCTCGCGATCATCGTCGGCGTGTTCATCGGCGGCCTGAGCGTGGCGACGGTCATGAATACGACGTGGCCCAGCAGTATCCGGCTGTGGGACTTCCCGGCCCAGCCGTTCATCGCACTCGTCATGGCGATCGCCGGCATCGCCGCGGCAACTGTTCGGCAGCGCATGACCGCCGTGCTCCTGGTGAGCGTCACCGGGTACGGGCTCGTGCTGCTGTTCGGCATGTCGGGGGCGCCAGACCTCGCGCTCACGCAGGCGCTCGTCGAGACGATCGTACTCGTCGTGTTCGTGCTCGTGCTGCGGCGACTGCCCAAGCAGATCGCACAGCGCAATCCACCGGTGCACAAGATCGTCCGCGCCGTCATCGGCGGGCTCGCGGGCCTGGTGATGGGCGTCATCGGGCTCGTCGCCCTCGGCGCGCGCATCCACCCCACGATCGCCGACGGCCTTCCCGCCCTCGCGATCGAGGCACACGGCAAGAACATCGTGAACGTGATGCTCGTCGACATCCGCGCCTGGGACACGCTCGGCGAGATCTCGGTGCTCGTGGCCGTCGCCACCGGCGTCGCGAGCCTCATCTTCGTGTCGGGTCGCACGGGCGGCGCGCCACGACTGCACGACCTCGACGACGACATCGAGCCCGTCGACCGTCGCCAGCACCTTCGTCCGGTGCCCGAGCCGGCATGGAGCATCCGCGCGCCGCGAACGAGCCTCGCCCGCACCGATGGCGAGACGGATGCCGCAGCCGAGGCCGCTGAGACCCGACAGACGTGGCTTCTCGCCGGCCGCACGCTGTCGCCGCGCAACCGTTCCATCCTCATCGAAGTGCTGGTGCGCCTGCTCTTCCACCCCGCGATCGTCGTGTCGGTCTACCTGCTCTTCGTCGGCCACAATGCGCCGGGAGGCGGCTTCGCCGGCGGCCTGCTCGCCGGCCTCGCCCTCGTCGCCCGATACCTCGCGGGCGGGCGGTACGAGCTCGGCGAGGCGGCGCCCGTCGACGCCGGGCGCCTGCTCGGCACCGGCCTGCTGCTGGCCGCGGGCACCGCAGCCGTGTCGCTGCTGTTCGGCGGCGCGGCGCTCGAGTCGGCGTGGTTCGAGGTCGACGTGCCCGTGCTCGGCACGCTCTCGATCGGCACCTCGACGTTGTTCGACCTCGGCGTGTACCTCGTGGTCGTCGGCCTGGTGCTCGACATCCTCCGCGCGCTCGGCGGCGAGGTCGACCGGCAAGACGAGCAATCCGACGAAGCCGGCGACCTGGCGGGCGACGCCGACGACGTCGAGCAGGGCGAGGGTCCCGAGATCGCGCCCGACGGCGATGGCGCGGCGGCCGGCGCCCTTCGACAGGCTCAGGGACCGGAACGACAGGCTCAGGGACCGGAACGACAGGCTCACGGACCGGAACGACAGGCTCAGGGACCGGAACGACAGGCGCAGGGGGGTCGAGCATGACCGCATCGCTCACCCTCGTCGTGCTCATGGCGGTGCTCTTCGGCGCCGGAGTGACGATCATGCTCGAACGCAGCCTCACCCGGGTGCTCATCGGCTTCCTGCTCGTCGGCAACGCCGTGAACATCCTCATCTACCTGATGAGCGGCGCCCCTGGGCTCGCGCCGATCCTCGCCGACGGCGTCGACCCCGACGATATCTCCGACCCGCTGCCGCAGGCGTTCGTGCTCACCGCGATCGTGATCAACCTCGGCATCACCGCCTTCATGCTCGCGCTCATCTACCGCTCGTGGTGGCTTGCGCAGCTCGGGCCCAAGGGCGACCTCGTCGACGACGAGGCCGAAGACCTCGAGGATGCAGAAGAGGCCGCCGACCTCATCCGCAGCTCCGCCGCCGACGACGCCGCGATCCAGCGCATCATCGACGAGAGCGACGAAGAGCCCGACGAGCTCGACGATGAGCTCGAGCTCGAGGCATCCGCCCGTGACGATCTCGATACGCGTCCTCCTTCGTCCGGCCCTACTCGATCACCGGGGAAGGGGGGCGACCGATGATGGCCTCGCTCGTGCCCCTCGTGGTCCTGCTCCCCCTCATCGGGGCGGCGACCTCGCTCGTGCTCGGCCGTTACCGCCGCGCGCAGATCGCCATCGGCATCAGCGTGCTCGCCGCCGTCGCGGTCATCGCCGCCGTGCTGCTCGCCACCGTCGACGCCGGCCAGCCCATCGCGGTCACCGTCGGAGGGTGGGAGGCGCCGTTCGGCATCGTGCTCGTGGTCGACCGCCTCTCGGCGATCATGGTGCTCATCTCGGCGATCGTGCTGCTCGTCGTGCTCGTCTACGCCGTCGGCCAGGGGGTCGCCGACCGCCACCGCGAGACGCCCGTCTCGATCTTCCACCCGAGCTACCTGATCCTGTCGGCGGGCGTCTTCAACGCGTTCATCGCCGGCGACCTCTTCAACCTCTACGTCGGCTTCGAGATCCTGCTGTCGGCGAGCTACGTGCTGCTGACCCTCGGCGGCACGGGTGAGCGCATCAGGGCCGGCGTCACGTACATCATCGTGAGCCTCGTCTCGTCGCTGTTCTTCCTCAGCGCGATCGCGCTCATCTACGGCGCAGCCGGAACCGTGAACATCGCACAGCTCTCGGTGCGCCTGCCGGAACTGCCCGACGGGGTGCAGCTCATCCTGCACCTGCTGCTGCTCATCGCCTTCGGCATCAAGGCCGCGGTGTTCCCACTCTCGTTCTGGCTGCCCGACTCGTATCCGACCGCCCCGGCACCGGTCACCGCCGTCTTCGCGGGCCTGCTCACGAAGGTCGGCGTCTATGCGATCATCCGCACCGAGACGGTGATCTTCTCCGACAGCGACCTGACGGTGCTGCTCATGGTGATCGGCGGGCTGACGATGCTCATCGGCATCCTCGGCGCCCTGACCCAGGCCGACATCAAGCGACTCCTGTCGTTCACGCTCGTGAGCCACATCGGCTACATGATCTTCGGCATCGGACTCGGCACGCAGCTCGGAATGGCGGCCACGATCTACTACGTGGTGCACCACATCACCGTGCAGACCACGCTGTTCCTCACGACCGGGCTCATCGAGCGATTCGGCGGCTCGACGTCGATCACCAGGCTTGCGGGACTCCTCAAGGCCTCGCCGCTGCTCGCCGTGCTGTTCTTCGTGCCCGCCATCAACCTCGGCGGCATTCCGCCCTTCTCGGGCTTCCTCGGCAAGATCGGCCTGTTCCTCGCCGGCGCCGACGATGCGAATGCGACGGATGCCGCTGGCGACGCGTGGCTCATCTGGATCGTGATCGCCGCAGGCGCCCTCACCTCGCTCATCACGCTGTACGCACTGACCCGGTTCTGGAACATGGCGTTCTGGCGCGGACGTTCGGAGCTCGAGGGGTACGAGTCGGTGCTGCTCGGCTCCGTGCAGGAGGCGCCAGGTGGCGACACCATCACGGCGACGCGCACGACGCCCGTGCTGATGGTGACCGCCACGACCGCCCTCGCGGTGGTGACCCTGTGCCTCACGTTCCTCGCCGGCCCCATCTTCGACCTCGCGAGCCGCGCCGCAGACGGACTCACCGACCCGAGCATCTACGTCTCCATCGTCTTCCCCGACGAAGGGGAGGCCCGATGACCCGCGCACCCCTCGAGATCTCGCCCTGGCGGTCGGTGTGGCGGCAGCTCCCGTTGCTCGTCGCACTCGTCGCCCTGTGGGTGTTCCTGTGGGACCACATCGACGTGCTCACGGTCGTCACGGGTGTACTCCTCGCGATCGCCGTGACCCGGGTGCTCTACCTCCCGCCGGTGCTGCTCAGCGGTCGGTTCAACCCGTGGCGCGGGCTGCTGCTCGGACTCCGCATGATGTTCGACGTGACCTTCGCGTCACTGCAGGTCGCCTTCCTCTCGGTGAACCCGCGCTGGCAGCCGATGAACTCCATCATCGCCGTGCAGCTGCTCACACGCTCCGACCTGGTCATGACCCTCACCGCCGAGGCGATCAACGTCGTGCCGGGCACGGTCGTCATCGACATCGACCGCGAACGGGGGCTCCTCTACCTGCACGCGCTCGGCACCCGCACCACCGACGACGTCGCCCGAACGCACCTCGCGGTGCTCGGCACCGAGGAGCGCATCGTGCTGGCGATCGGCACACGTGAGCAGGCGGCATCCGTGCGCGCCGCTCGCCGTGCCCGCCGTGCGCGCGGCCACCATTCCGCCCCAGACAACCTCATGGATGGAGGACCATCATGACGTTCCTCGAATTCGCCGGCGTCGCCGCAGGGATCATGTTCGGCATCGGCGCGATCACTGCCGTCTACCGCATCATCCGCGGGCCGTCGATCCTCGATCGGGCACTCGCGACCGATGTGCTGCTCGCGATCGCGATCTGCGCGCTCGGCGCCGAGATGGCGATCAACAGGCACATCGACACCCTGGTCGTGATGCTGGTGCTCGCGATGTTCGCCGTGGTCGGCTCGATCTCGATCGCACGCTTCATGGGCAAGCAGGATGTCACATGAGCGCCGGCGAGATCGGCGCGGGCGTGCTCATCCTGTTGAGCGCGTTCCTCTCGATGGCCGCGGGAATCGGTATCGTCCGGTTCCCCGACGTGCTCACGCGCTTGCACGCCGCGACGAAGCCGCAGGTCGCCGGCCTCGCGTTCGCGCTGCTCGCGATCATCCTGCAGGTGCCGACGTGGGGCGTGCTCACCACGGCGGTGCTGATCATGACGTTCCAGCTGCTCACGCAGCCGATGACGGCACACATGCTCGGACGCTCGGCGTACCGCAGTGACCACGTGCGCCACGACCTGCTGATCGAGGACGACCTCGGCCGCGACATCGCCGAGCACGACCAGGAGCCGCGCACCCCCGAACCGGGTACCGCGGGTTGAGGAGGCGCGCCAGCGCCGTCCGGGTACCGCGGGTTGAGGAGGCGCGCCAGCGCCGTCTCGAAACCCGGAGCGCGGACACGCGGGTTTCGAGACGCTCGCTTCGCTCGCTCCTCAACCCGCGAGGGCAACCGGGTCAGCCGCGACCGGTGAACACCGGCTTCCGCTTCTCCTGGAACGCGGCGAAGCCCTCCCGGTAGTCGGCCGTGTCGCAGAGCGCGGCCTGCGCGCGGTTCTCGGCGTCCATCGACTGCCAGAGGCCGAGGCGCTCATCGCGCAGCGCCGCGACGAGCGACTTCGACGCGACGAACGCCTGCGTGGCACCGGATGCCGCGGCCGCGGCCGCTCGGCGGGTGGCATCCGTCACCTCGTCGGCCGGGAACACCTGCGAGAACAGGCCCGAGGCGACCGCCTCGGCACCCGACATGAGCCGCCCGGTGACGATCAGGTCCATGGTCTTGTGCGCGCCGAGGCGCTCGACGAAGAGGGCGTGGCCGCCCGAGTCGAGGGTCGCGCCGAGGTTCGCGAACGGCGAGCCGATCTTCGCGTTCTCAGCGACGTAGACGACGTCGCTTGCGATGAGCAGCCCGAGGCCGACGCCGAGGCAGGCACCGTGGGCGACCGCGAACGTCGGCGCCGGGAACGCAGCCATGCGCTCGAGCAGCGGCTGCACGCGTCCGCCGAGGTAGCCGAGCACGTCATCCTCGCGGGGGTCGACGCCCGAGATGTCGCGGCCGGCGCAGAACGCCCGGCCCTCGCCGCGCAGCACGAGCGCTCGCACGTCGCCGGCCTGCGACATCCGCTCGGCCTCGGCGTACGCGTCAGACAGCTCGGCGATGCCCGCCTCGTCGAGGGCGTTCAACTTCTCGGGCGCGTTCAGCACGATCTCGGCGACACCGTCGGCCACGGTCAGTTCGATCATCTGCGATTCTCCCGTTCGTTGCGTTCGTTCTGTTCGTGCGGTGCGTTCTGTTCGTGCGGTGCGTTCACTTCGTGCGGTGCGTACAGTTCGTCCAGTTCGCTCCGGGGGTGCGATTCCGCCATCGGATGCCGCTCCTGGGGCAATTCTGGCGGGAAAGCACCCCCTGAGCGTGATTTGTGGAGGCGATGAGCGGAGAGTTCGGTGAGTGAGGAACGCGGTCACACGTCGTAGTCGACGACGACACGGTCGGTCTTCGGGTGCGACTGGCACGTGAGCACGTACCCGCGCTCGAGCTCGTCGGGTTCGAGCGCGTAGTTCTCGGTCATGTTCACACTGCCCTCGAGCACCCGCGCCCGGCACGTGCCGCACACCCCGCCCGCGCACGCGAACGGCACGTCGGGACGCACTCGCAGCGCCGCGTTCAGGATCGACTCGTTCGCCGACACCGGACTCTCGACCACCGACGACTGCCCGTCGAGGGTGAACTCGATCGCCACGGTCTGTTCGCCCTGCTTCACCTCGACGGGGCGTCCGTGCCGCGGCTCGACACGATCGGCATCGGTCGTGAAGAGCTCGTATCGCACGTGATCGACCGGAACACCCCGCGCCTCGAGCGTGTCGCGAGCGAGCTGCACCAGCTCGAACGGTCCGCACAGGAACCACTCGTCGACCGTCTCGGGGCGGATCAGCACGTCGAGCATCGTCTCGAGCTTTTCGGCATCAATGCGGCCCGAGAGGATCGGCGCGGTGCGCTGCTCGCGCGAGAGCACGTGGTGCAGGGCGAGCCGCGACGGGTAGCGGTCCTTCAGCTCGGCGAGTTCCTCGAGGAACATCACGTCGAGCGTCGAACGGTTCGTGTAGACGAGCTCGAACTGGGCGGTCGCCGAGCGGGCGAGCACCGTGTGCGCGAGCGCCATGAGCGGGGTGATGCCGCTGCCGGCGGCGATGCCCACGATGTGCTTGCCGTCGAGCGCGTCGAGCGTCGACGTGAATGTGCCCTGCGGGCTCATCACGTCGAGGGTGTCGCCCGCCTTCAGCTCCGAGTTCGCCCACGTCGAGAAGATTCCGCCGAGGTCGCGCTTGATCGCCACCGAGATGCTGCCGCGCTCGGGCGGCCGGCAGAT
>DASSBT010000203.1:0-21144 GCA_035698465.1 Agromyces sp.
CGGAGCCGGAGGCCCCGACGAGGAAGACGAACTCGCCGCGGAGGATCTCCACCCCGATGTCGTTCAGGGCGGGTCTGGCCTGACCCGCGTAGGTCTTGGTGACGGCGTCGAATCGGATCATTTCGGATCGAGCCTAAGCAGCCCGGCGACGATCAGCACCCGCGACTCGCCCAACTCCCAGCGAACGGCTCGACGGGCGGGCCGTGCGAGCGCCCTATTCGTGCTTTCGCTTGCGCCACTTGATGCCGGCGGCGATGAAGCCGTCGAGGTCGCCGTCGAAGACGTGGCTCGGATTGCCGACCTCGAAGTCGGTGCGCAGGTCTTTCACCATCTGGTACGGCGCGAGCACGTAGGAGCGCATCTGGTCGCCCCAGCTGGCGGTGATGGTGCCCGCCAGCTCTTTCTTCTGCGCCGCCTCCTGCTCGCGCTGGATGAGGAGCAGACGCGACTGCAGCACACGCATGGCCGCAGCGCGGTTCTGGATCTGCGACTTCTCGTTCTGCATCGACACGACCGTGCCGGTCGGGATGTGGGTGATGCGCACCGCCGAGTCGGTCGTGTTCACCGATTGGCCGCCGGGGCCCGACGAACGGAAGACATCGACGCGGATGTCGTTCTCGGGGATCTCGACCTCTTGCGCCTCCTCCATGAGCGGGATGACCTCGACCGCCGCGAAGCTCGTCTGCCGCTTGCCGGCGGCACCGAACGGGCTCATGCGCACGAGTCGGTGCGTACCCGCCTCGACGCTCAGGGTGCCGAAGGCGTAGGGCGCGTCGATCTCGAACGTCGCCGACTTGATGCCCGCCTCCTCGGCGTAGCTCGTGTCCATCACGGTCGAGGAGTAGCCGTGCTTCTCGGCCCAGCGCAGGTACATGCGCATGAGCATCTCGGCGAAGTCGGCGGCGTCGACACCGCCCGCTCCGGCGCGGATCGTGATGACGGCGGGGCGATCGTCCCATTCGCCGTCGAGCAGTGTCTGCACCTCGAGGTCGCCGATCGCCTTCTGCAGCGCCGTGAGCTCGTCGCGGGCCTCTGCCGCGGTCTCTTCGTCGCCCGCCTCCTGCGCGAGTTCGACGAGCACCTCGAGGTCGTCGAGGCGTGCGTCGATGCTCGTCACCCGGGCGAGCTCGGACTGCCGATGGCTCAGCGCACTCGTGACCTTCTGCGCGTTCTCGGTGTCGTCCCAGAGGTCGGGCGCGCCCGCCTGCTCGGAAAGTCGTGCGATCTCCGCCTCGAGGGCGTCGACGTCGACGACGGAACGGATATCGCGGAAGGTGGAGCGCAGCGCGGCGATCTCCTGCGTGAGGTCAAGATCCAACATGGCCTTCCCAGCCTAGTCGCGCGCGACCTGACCGCCGTGCGCCCCGGTGTAGCGTCGAGGCGATGACCGATTCGCCGCCCCCGTTCTCATGGCGTTCGATCGTTCTCCCGGCGTATCTTCCGACGTTCCTCTTCTCACTCGGCGAGGGTGCGATGATTCCGGTCATCCCCGTCGTGGCAACCGATCGCGGCGCTTCGCTTGCCATCGCCGGTCTCATCACCGCGATGCTCATGGTCGGCCAGCTCACCGGCGACCTGCCCGCCGGGTGGCTGGTCGCCCGCATCGGCGAGCGCAACGCGATGATCGGTGCGTCGCTGCTCGCTGTGATCGGCATCCTCATCTCCCTCGTGTCGCCGACCGTGACCGCGCTCGGCATCGGCGTGTTCCTGCTGGGCCTCGCGACCGCCGTGTTCGGGCTCGCACGCCACGCGTTCCTGACGAGCTACGTGCCCGGCCGCGTGCGCGCGCGCGCGTTGTCGACGCTCGCGGGCGTGTTCCGCGGCGGGTGGGCGGTCGGCCCGTTCGTCGCCGCCGCGATCATCGCGTGGACGGGCTCGTCGGAACCGGTGTTCTGGGTGCTCGTCGCCTCGTGCTTCGCGGTCGTCATCGTGCTGGTGGTGCTGCCCGACCCCGAGCGGGTGTTCGGTGCCGCGCGACTCGCGCGGGCGGCATCCGTCACCGATGACGTGCGCACTGCAGGCCAGGCCGAGGCGGATGCCGCATCGCACGGCGTGTTCCGGGCCATCGTGGTGCACCGCGCGGTGCTGCTGCGCGTCGGCAGCGGGGTGGGGCTGCTGTCGGCGATCCGGGCCAGCCGCACCGTGATCCTGCCGTTGTGGGCGGTGTCGATCGGGATGCCGCCCGAGACCGCCGCGCTCGTGATCGGCATCTCGGCCACCATCGACTTCGCGCTCTTCTACGTGAGCGGCCAGGTGATGGATCGGTTCGGGCGTCTCTGGAGCGCGATCCCCGGGCTCATCGGACTCGGCACCGGCCACCTCGTGCTCGCGTTCACACATGACGTACCCGGCGAGGCGGCCTGGTTCACGGCGGTCGCGGTGCTCTTCGGCGTGGCGAACGGGCTCTCGAGCGGCGTCATCCTGACCCTCGGCGCCGATCTTGCCCCGAAGGCCGATCCTGCGCCCTTCCTCGGCGCGTTCCGCACGATGGCCGATGCCGGGCAGGCGGCAGCCCCGCTCGCCATCGCGGCCATCACGTCGGCCGCGTCGATCATGGTGGCGACCGCCGCGATGGGCGTGCTGGGGTTCGTCGGTGCCGCAGTGCTGTGGCGATACGTGCCGCGGTACGTGCCCAGGCATCCGCCGCACCACTGAAGGTGACGCACGACTGACGGTGATGCGCTGACGGTGATGCACGGCTGATGCTGACGCACGGCGGTCAGGTCGACCGGTCGCGCTCCTCGAGCGCGTCGAGTGCGGCCTGTGCCGCCTCGACGTCGTCGCGCGCGCGATCGGCTGCGGTCGCCGCCTTCGCACGCACCCGCTCCGCCTCCCGCTCATCGCGCTCGGCGTCGGCGATCTCGGTGCGCAATTCCTTCAGCCGGGTCTCGAGGTCGTGTCGTTCGTCGCGCAGTTCGTCGGCGTTCCACTCCGCCGCATGCAGCAGGTCCTGCGCCTCCTCGAGCGCACGCCGGGCGGCGTCGGCCCGGTCGCCGGCCTCGCGAACGTCGGACTCCAGCTGCTCCCGCTCGGCACGCCGGCGTTCGGCACGTTCCGCCTGCTCCCGTTCGGCGCGCGATGGCGCGGCCGAAGGCGCCTGACTCCTCGTTCGGCCCGCGGCCCGTCCACCACCGGCCGCCGGTTCACCGCCTGCGACGGCTCCGTCGAGGTCGACGTCTTCGAATCCGACCGCCTGCAGACTTCGCACGAGGCGTCCGGTTCGCAGTGCCTCCCCCGCCGCCTCGTCGACCGTCGCGGCGATCAGGGTCTGCTCGACGTCGTCGAGCACGGCACGCGATGGCGGGCGGTCTGCGGCATCCGCGATCTCGGTCGCTGTGGCGAGCGCCGCCGAGACCAGCTTGCGTCGTTCGGCGCCGATGCTCGTGAGCGCCTTGCCGTCGCCGTCGGCCTGCGCCGCGCGAAGGTCGGCGCCGAGGCCGAGAAGTTCATCGATCGTGTCGGCATGCGCTCGCACGAACTGGTTCACGATCCAGGCGCTCGGTGACGGCTTCTTCAGCTCACCGATGCGGCCGCCGAGCTCACGATCGCCGGCCTTCGCCTCCTTCGCACGCGCGTTGCGCGCAGCGGTGAACTCCTCGGGCACGAGGGCGTAGAGGTCATCGGCCACGGCGGTGATCGCATCGGTCGCCATGCGCTCCATCATGGCCCGCCTGCCTCACCCCGAAAAGGTGAAGAGCGCGAGGAGCACACCCTGGCTGACGAACACGAAGCCGCCCAGCACGAGCGCGGTGAGCGAAACCCACGACGGTCCGGTCGCCGGGTCGCGCGTGAACTGCCGGCGCGCGATGAGCGCCAGCACGACCGCGCCGGCCGCGACCACGAGTGCGTAGATGGCGGGGAGGAAGATCGAACCCACCGCGAGCACCAGCGCGATGATGGCCACGAGGGACGTGCGGCGTGGTGGCCGGGTTGCGCCGCTGAACCGTTCGAAGCTCATCTTCAGCGCCCCGTGATCTTCTCGACCTGCATCACGAGGATGACGCGATCGGCCTTGTCGGCCGGAGCCTGCGCGTCGCTCTCGCCGTAGCGGTGCGCGAGGTGCACGTAGAAGGCCCCCTCCGGATCGGGAATGACCTCACCGAGTCGTCCCCGCACCTCGACGTACTTCTGCGGCCGATCGGGGTCGAGCGCCTCCAGCGTCATATGCGGATTCTTCTGCAGGTTCTTGAACTTCGCGCGCTTCGTGGTGTGCGTGAACCGGATGACGCCGGCCTCGCCGTCGAACTCGAACCACATCGGGTTCACCTGTACGCTCCCGTGCGGCCGCACGGTGGCCAGGTGTCCGTAGACGGGTGCGGCGAGGATTCGGGCGAAGTGATCACGGAGCTCAACGGTCATGGTCCCAGTCAACCGCACGGCGGAGCCCGCTTCTGTCGACGGCCTGCGTCGCCGGCCCTGCCCGCGTGTCGCCGCGCCATGCCCGGGCAACGAGTCGACGTGGCGGTACATTCGGCCTCAGCATCTCGATTCACTCGGCGTGCGCACGGGATGGAGGGCAGATGGACCGGTTCGAAGCGGCGGAGTTCGGGTTCCAGGAGTTCATGTCCTTCGATGCCCACGCGCCTGGGCGGGCCCAGGCATTGCCCGGCGAGGTGGATCCGCTTCTCGATGAGGTCATCGCCGAAGAACTGACGGCCCTGCGCGACGCGTTCGGCGAGGGCGCGGAGTACGCGGTCACGCATGCCCGGTCGTCTCAACCTCGCGTCCTGCACCGGCTCGAATGCTCGGTGCTCGAACCGCACCTCGACCGCCGGTCGCAGTGGTCCGCGCACCACCGCAATCGGCTGGTGGACGACCACAGCTATCGACTCGAACTGCCGACCCTTCTCACCCGCGAGTCGGCACGGCGTCTGAGTGGGGTACGGAGTTGCAAGGTGTGCTGGCCGAACGTGCACGGCACCGAGCCTCACCCGGTTCGTCGCCTGAAGGCGCGGGGCCTCCGCTCGCATCATGTCGGTCACGTGCTGTCGACGGCGAGTGGCGGTTCGCTCGGCACCATCGTCTCGGTTGCTCGGCAGCGGCCGGCCGATCGCACCGGGGGCGAACAGACCGCCGTCGAGGTGACCACCTCGTCGCAGACGTATTTCTACTCGCCGTCGGAGTCGGTCTTCATCTGGGACCTCCCGACCGATGAAGCCGCGCTGCAGCGGAAGATGCAACTGTTCGAACGCCTGGGTTGACCCGGCTGCGATCAGTGGAACACCGATCGTGCCGTCACGGTGACCTCGATCGGCACCGCGACGGGCACCAGCTCGGTGTGGATCGGAGCTCGCCAGACCGCGCGCACCGTGACGGTGGCGCTTCGGCCGTCGTCGGATGCCGCCCGCACGAGCTCGAGGTCATCGAGATCGGTCGCGGCATCCGCAAGGTAGTCGGCGGCGGCGCGACGCACCTCCGCGTCGTCGAGCGTGATCGCCAGCCGGTCTCCGTCGATGCGCACGGCATCGAGTGCCCAGGCTTCGGCCGCGGCCAGCGCCGCCCCGTCTGCGACGGTGAACAGGCGCTTGCGTTCGAGGTACAGCGTCGTCGCCGACGCCACCACCATCACGATCGACAGGCCGAGGAAGCAGTAGAAGATCGCCAGCAGCAGGGTCGAGCCGCCTTCGTCGCTCGTCAACCGCCGGCCGATGCCGCGAATCATCGAACGGCTCCCGCGAACCGCGACACCGTCTGTGTCGCGCTCGCCTCGACGGGCACGCTCCCGACCGCGCTCAGCGCCAGGAAGTCGGGAACGAGCGGCAGTTCCACACGGGCCGCCACCGAGACACTCACCCGTGCTCCCGCCTCACTGCAGTCGGCGCGATCGCAGCGAACGGTGAAGGATGCCGCGGCCGCATCGATCCCGTAGTCGGCGAGCGCGACCTGCACTGCACGAGCCACCGCGGCATCCGACTCGGCTTCTGCGGTCGCCGCCACCGCGACTCGGGCGGCCTGCCGCGCCGCCCCCTCGACGCCGAGCGCACCGGCTTGGATCGCCGCGAGCGCGAGCACGAGGTAGACCAACGGCACGAGGAGGATGATTCCGACGGTGAGGAACTCGAGGGATGCAGACCCGTTTTCGCCTGCGGTGGAGCGAAGTGCGTCGATGCACCGACGCCTCAGCGCAGCGCGCTCACTCGAGTGCTTCGATCGCGGCATGCCCCGAAACCTCCAATCCGCGTGGCGGGCCGAGGAGCCCCACGACGGGGAGCGCCGCGCGCACGGTCACCTCGATGGCCGGCACACCGCCGACCGAGGTCTGGCTCGCCGTCACGTCTTGGGCGTACTCTGCCGAGATCGCGGCTCCGATCAGGTCCTTGGTGCGACCGACCCCCTCACCGACAGAGGAACCCGCCAACGCGGCGTACCTGGCGCCCTCGGCTGCTGCGTCGAGCATGGTGTTGCGGACATGCAGGGCGAGCGCAAGCTGCACGACCGCGAGCGCGAGCACCGTGAGCAGGATGCCGACGAGTGTGAACTCCGCTACGGCTGAACCGCGCTCCTCACGGCCGAGTCTCTGGGCGAGTCGTCGCGCCCCGCTTGGGTGCGGCCGGCTCAGAACCCGAGGACGCGGCTGATCGCCTGGTCGAAGACGCCGCTCAGCGCTGGCCCGGCGAGTCCCCAGATCACGATCACGAGCCCGGCCGTCATGAGCGTGATGAGCACCCAGCCGGGCACGTCGCCACGTTCCTCGCGCAGCCGCGACATGATCCGTTTCCGCATGAGCATTCCCTTCATCGGCGCGCCGATCGTTGCATCGGCACGACATCGTTGCCGCCGGCATCAGAAGCCGGCCTGGAGTACGAGGTAGCCCGGGAAGAGCGCGAACGCCACGGTCACGGGAAGGATCAGGAAGACGAGCGGTACGAGCATCGCGATCTCTTTGCGACCGGCGAGCTCGATGATGGTGCGCTTGGCCTCGTCTCGCGCATCGCCGGCTTGCGAGCGGAGCACGCCCGCCAGCGGAGCCCCTCGTTCGAGGGCGCCGAGCACCTGATCGAGGGCTCGCGAGAGCGCCGGGTGGTCGAGTCCGTCGCGCAGCTCTGCGAGCGCCTGCCCCAACGGGACCCCGGTGCCGACAGCGGTGACCACTCGGGCGAACTCGCCCGGAATCTCGCCCGAGCCGGCATTCGCGACGCGCCGGATCGCATCGAGCATGCCGTCGCCCGCGGTGAGGCTCAGAGTGAGGAACTCGAGCACCGTCGGCAGCTCCGACGAGATGCGGCCGAGGCGCCGCCGTGCGCTGCGTTGCAGCATCCAGTCGCGAAGTGCTGCGCCGAGGGCCGCCGCCATCAGTGGAAACGCAATACGCACGATCGCGGGTAGACCGCTGAATGAGGGCGCCGCGATTGCCAATGCGGAGGCGACCACGAAGGCGGCCGCCGCCCAGGCGAGTTGCCCGGCGCGGAACCGTTCGACCGTCGCCGTAGACCCGGATTGGCGGAGGCGCTTGGCGATCACCTCGTTGCCGCCGAGCCACTCGGCGACGATGGAACGTAGCCGACGCACCACCGGGCCGATGACGAATCCGAGCACCGGCGTCGGGTCGGACGAACGACGCGCGAGCATCGCGCGCGCCTCGGGCGACAGGTCGGCGACATACGGGGCGACCCGTTCGACGAGCCGAGGCCGCCCGATCCGCGGCACCGATGCGCTGACGAACCAGAGGCCCAGGCCCAGAACGACGCCGAGCATCACGCTCAGCGGAGCGACCGCATTCAACGGAACCATCGGCGCTCCTCGGGGAGGCGGCCGAGCGCGATCATCGCACGGTACGCGACGAGGGTGACGACGACGCCCACGATGATCAGCAGGCTCCCGGCGACGGATTCGTAGGCGACCAGCGTCTCGTGGCGCGAGGCGAGCACGAGGAGCAGCAGCCAGGGGGCCGCCACGCCGAGCCGTGCCGCGTTCCTGATCCACGATTGACGGGCGACCACCTCGGCACGGAGGGCGGCGTCTTCGCGGAGGTAGCCGGCGAGCCCGCGCAGCACCGCCGTGACGTCGGTGCCGCCGACCTCCCGTGCCATACGGAGGGTCTCCAGGATTCGATCGGCGATCGGATCGGCGAGCGTGACCTTCAGCCGGTCGAGGCACAGAGAGAAGTTGCCGTTGCGGCGGTAGTCGGCTTCGAATTCGGCGAAGGCGCCACGAGTCGCCGCCGGACCGAGCGTGGCCAAGGCGCTCACGCTGTCGGGCAGCGACATGCCGGCACGCACCGAGGCGACGAGGTGGTCGACGACGTCGGGCCAGACCGCGCGATTGGCCGCTCGGCGTCGCGCGGCGCGTGCCGCCACGAGCATGGGCACGAGGCCTGCGCCGAGGACCGCCGCGATCGAGGTGAGCATCGGGATCTCGAACACGGCATGCGCAAGCGCACCGCCGATGGCGGCGAACACGAGGCACACGACCACGACGACGGGAAGCGGCACCGCGGCGAGCCCGGCGAGCGCCAGATCGTCGCGCACGCTGCTGAGCGGGCGCCGCGCGCCGACGACGGCGGGCTTGGCCGGCCAGAGCAGGGGCGAGAGCATGAGAAGCACCCCGAGCCCGAAGGTGACTCCCAGCACGAGGCTCATGCGACGCCTCCGGTGAGGACGATCTCGGGATCGAGCCCGGCGGCCTCGAACTTGTCGAGGCGAACAGGCCGTGCCCCGGTCGGCTCGAGGGAACCGTGCTGGAGCAGGAAGATCGAATCGACCTCGACCGCGGCATCCGTCGTCGTTCCGGTCGTCGCGGCGATCTCCACCACGCGCCGGGTACCGTCGCGATCGATGCCGAGGTGCACGACCACGTCGATGCAACTCGCGACGGTCGGAACCACGAATGCCGAGTCGATGTTGCGGCCGGCGAGCAACGGCAGCGTGCACAGCTTCACGAGGGCATCACGAGCCGAGTTCGCATGGATGGTGCACATGCCGGGCATTCCGGAGTTGAGTGCGATCAGCAGGTCGAGGCTCTCGGCCTCACGAACTTCGCCCACGATGAGACGGTCGGGGCGCATCCGCAGCGCCTCTTTGATGAGGCGGCGCAACGTGATCTCGCCTGTGCCCTCGAGGCTGGGTTGCCGGCACTGCATCGCAACGAGGTCTCGCACGTCGAGGTCGAGTTCGAAGGTCTCCTCGACGGTGACGACCCTGTCGTCGATGCGCGCGGCGGACATGAGGGCATTGAGCATCGTGGTCTTGCCCGTGTGCGTCGCACCCGAGACCAGGATGTTGGCGCCCGCGAGCACGCTCATGCGAAGGAACTCGGCCGCCTGCCGCGTGAGCGAGTCGAGCTCGACGAGCTGCCCCAGTGAGCGGATGCGTCGTTGGAACTTGCGGATGTTCACGGCCCAATGCGCTCTCGTGACATCGGGGATCGTCACGTGCAGGCGCGACCCGTCGGGCAGCGACGCGTCGACGAATGGCGAAGACAGATCGACCCGGCGACCCGAGTGCTGCAGCATCCGCTCGACGAGCTCTCGCACCTCTCGGTCTGACAGCACGATCGTCGTGAGTTCGGCAACGCCGTTTCGAGCTATGAATACGCGGGTGGGCGCGTTGATCCAGATCTCTTCTACCGTGGGGTCCTCGAAGAACGGTTGCAGCGGGCCGTACCCGGTGATGGCCGCGACCACGTCGCGAGCCGTGCCGAGCTCGTCGCGGAGCTGGGCATGCGCGCCACCGAGCGCACGCTCGCTGTAGCGGCGCACCTCCTCGGTCGCGTACCGCGCAGCGACGGCGCCGTCTGCCGCGAGATCGACGCCTTCTCGCAGCACCCTCGTGCGCACCCGATCAGCGATCGTGCGCACGGGATCGGTCATGCCCTCAATACTGGATGGCCGACGAGTTCACGCCCCGAACTTATCCACAGCCCACCGGGAACGTTCGCGAGTTCCCGCTGCGGTGCCGAACAGCCTTCTGGCGGAACGCCACGTGCGGTAGCGCTCGATCAGCACGGTGGAGGTGGCGGCGAGGAATACCAGTTGCAGGAGCGTCCGCCACAGCAACTGGTCGTACCACGGCAGTTGATCGCCGGAGAGCGCAAGTGTCACGTTCGCTGGGAACATCCCGACGAGCAGGAGGGTGAGCCCGGCCGCCGCGAGGAGGGAGAGCCTCGGGATGAGCAGGCCGATCGCTCCCGCCAACTCCGCGATGCCGGTGAGCGTGACGATGAGCTCAGGGGCGGGAATGATGCCCGGAACCATCGCGATCATCTCCTCCCGCATGCCGACGAAATGAGAGACACCGGTGAGCACGAACATCGCGGCGAGACCGCCGCGCAGCGCCGTCGGGAAGCGGCGCAACCCACGCACACCGAAGGCGCCGATCAGAAGCAGCACGCACGTGACGACCGCGAGGGTGATGAACGGTTCCACGTGAACCTCCTTGAGATAGTGAGGGTATCCAATTATTAGACAGTAGCACTATCTAATGGTCTGGTTCGCTCCGCAGCGATCGTGGCATCCGCGACGCCGCGGCCGCACGTCGCGCAACGTCCGCGTCGGCGGCGCAGGTAGGCAAGCGTCGCGACGAACAGGGCGGCTCCCCACACGAACCAGAATGCCTCGGGAAGCGAAAGCGGCCAGGTGGCCGGCGTGATGCCGTCGATGATGACGATCCGGATGTACATGAACGACGCCGAGACGACGAGAACCGAGACGAACATCGCCGGGACAACGGCGAGCATCGGCGGCACCCGACGTCCGCGGAGACCGATCATCCATCGCGGGAACACCTCGCCCCACCGTTGGGTCAATCCGAGCGTGAGCACAGCCCCGACGAGGCCGAGCGACGCGAGGGCCGCGCCGGCCAGCCACAGGCCCTGCTCCTTGGCGGCCTCGTAGGCGACCGGGTCGATCCCGAGCGAGAAACCGAGCGCCCACGCCCACCGGGTCGCGCAGTAGAACAGGGGTGAGGCCACCGCGATCCACACTGCCAGGCGACCCCAGCGGTCCACGAAGGACGGCTCATCCACGCCGTCGCGGCCGCAGGTCAGGCACGATCCGGTGACTCGGCGACGGTAGGCGATCGCGGTCAGCGCCCAGCCGATTCCCGCGACCAGGCACATCAGCAGGATCAGGCGCGGTGCGAGGTACAGGTCGGCCCATCCGGTCCCGTTCGTCCACAGGCCGAGCAACTGTGCGATGGCCATCACGGGTGTGTACGAGACGACGACCAGCGTCCGATAGTCCTGGATGCCGACCGTCAGGGTGAAGGCGAGCAACCACGCGTACGCAGGCAGCAGCCATCGACTCCACGCACCAGATGAGCCGCGCGCCATGAGCACGGCGACGATCGCGCCCGCGAAGCCCCCGACCGCGATGACGGGTCCGGCGATCTCCGGCGTGGCCCACCCCAGCAACGACACCTTGAACGCCATCGACGGTTCCGCCATGAGTTCCGGGTCTCCCGTACCGAACGGGAATCCGTTGCCGCCGAGCGACCACCACACGCCGAACGCCCCGAACACCGCCGACCACACCGCAACGACGTACCCGATCCATGAAGTCCAGCTTCTGCTCATGCTTCGAGCCTCGGCCGCCGGGCGCTCAGAGCCCAGATGCCGTTCGGCACATCGTGCCGGCGCTTGCACCGCATCCCGTGCCGATCGGCACATGGAGAGGCGGATCGGCGTGCGTCTAGTCTCGGAGACATGGAGACACGACGCCTGTTCGCGGTCGCGACGGCCGCTACGGGAGTCGCCTCCATCGCGATCACCGTCGCCATCCGGATGAGCGCGACGGGTATCCCCGAACGCAATGCCGCGACATGGCTGATCGTCGAGCCGCTCGTGCTCGCCGTGCTCGTGGCCACCGTGGTGCGCTGGTCGCCCCCGCGGGCCGCGGCGGTCTCAGCATCGCTGGCTGCGCTCGCATCGGCGCTGTGGGTGCAGCGGTTCCTGCACGACGTTCCTGCCACGGAATCCACTGCGGCGAGTGCGGGTTGGCTCGTCCTCCCCGTGGCCATGGGCGCCGTCGCCTGGTATCTGCGCTGGAGCGAGGTCACGCGCACGCGGGCCATCGCGATGGTCAAGGCCGAGCAGCGCCTGCGACTGGCCGTCGACCTGCACGACTATGTCGCGCATGACATCAGCGAGATCGTCGCGCGCACACAGGCCGGTCGCGCCGTGTTGCAGCTGGACGACCCGCGGGTCGCCCAGCTGCTCGCCGAGATCGAGGCCGCCGGGATCCGAGCCCTCGAATCGATGGATCAGTCCGTGCGCGCCCTGGGCGAGGATGCGGAGCTCGTGCACGTCACCCGAGGCGGCATCGACGACATCGAGGAGCTCGTGAGAAGATTCGCCGCCGCGGGCGAGGTCGGAGCCGTCGTCGACCGACGGCTGACCGATCGTGTCGACGATGCGGTCGGGGCGGAGGCCTATCGCACCGTGGTCGAGGCGCTGACGAATGTACGGCGCCATGCGGTGCGAGCTACCGAAGTGACCGTGAGACTGAGCCGGATGGACGACCGAATGGTCGTGTCGATCGCCGATAACGGCAACAGCGGCAGGCGCCGGTCAGGACGCTCCGATGCGGCCCCGGCGAACGCAGGAGGGCTCGGGCTGGTCGCAATGGCCGAGCGCGTGCAGCAGCTCGGCGGTAGCGTCGAGGCCGGGCCGCAGCGGCCACGTGGCTGGCGGGTCACCGCGATGCTGCCGCTGTCTCGCGGCACTCACGGAGGAGCGACGGCATGACGATTCGGGTCCTGATCGCCGATGATCAGCGGGGCATCCGCGACGCATTCCGCATGGTCCTGGATGCGCAACCGGACATGACCGTCGTCGGTGAGGCCCCCGACGGAACTGCAGCGCTCGAGCAGGCTCGACGGCTGCGACCCGACGTCGTGCTGGCCGATATCCGTATGCCCGGTCTCGACGGCCTCGAGCTGACGCAGGCGCTGGCCGGCCCGGATGTCGTCGATCCCGTCCGGGTCATCGTGGTGACCACGTTCGATCTGGACGAGTACGTCCTCGCGGCGCTGCGCAACGGCGCGTGCGGATTCCTCCTCAAGCGTTCCGGACCGACGCTGCTGGTCGAGGCGATCCGTGCGGCCATGGCAGGCGACACCCTGATCAGCCCCCAGCTCACCGTCCGGCTGTTGCGCGGTGTCGTGGCGGCATCGCCGCGCGTCGAGGAACCACCTCTCAGCGCTCGCGAGCTCGACGTCGTGCAGCTGATCGCGCAGGGGAGGACCAACGCGGAAATCGCCGCAGAGCTCTTCATCAGCGCGGGAACGGCGAAGAATCATGTGGCCAACATCGGGCGCAAGCTCGATGCGCCCAACCGGGTCGCGATTGCCGCCTGGGCCTGGTCGACCGGTCGTGCCGACGTCCCTCACTCGTGACCTCATTCAGCGGTGCCGCGTGACCTCGCCGGGCATTGGCTATGTAGTAAGTGGTTAGTAACTGGTATGGTCGACGCATGGGAGACCACAGAGGAAGCGCCGCGGAGCGCCGAGCCCAGGCCGTGGCCGAGGGGCTGAGCGCATTCGCCGATCGTGGCATGACCACCGCGGCCGTTCAGCAGGTCGCCTCCCGGATCGGCGTCTCCCAGCCGTACGTCTTCCGACTGTTCGGGTCGAAGCAGGCGTTCTTCCTCGCCTGTGTCGATGAGCTCCCCGCACTCATCACCGAAATGTTCCTGCGCACCGCGCAGGGTGCCGAGGAACCCATGGAGGAAATGGGTGCGGGCTTCCGCGACCTGGTGTCGGACGGTGTCATCAGCGGATTCTGGCTGCAGGCCTGCGCCGCCGCCCGAGCCGACGAGGCGATCGCGCGCAGATGCCGCGACGTGATCTCCCGTGCGCTGCAGGTCGCCCAAGACCGCACCGGCGCAGATGCGGAGCGCCTGGCCGCCTTCTTCGGCAGGGGCGCGTTGGTGATGATGCTGCAGACACTCGGCGTCGATCTGAGCGCCGGGAGCCAGGCCGCCGTCGCATCGCTCGTCGAGGAAGGTCGACACGAGTGAACCCCCTGCTGCTCCCCCTCGTCGCCGTTCAAGGCCGCCGTGCCCGGTCGAGGATCGAGATCCTGCCAGAGGCGGCGGGCCCGACCAGCGGGAGCACGGTCGACTTCGGCGAGCCGGCACTGCGCGTGCTCGTGGTGGGCGAGTCGACGGCCGCCGGCTGCGGAGCCGCGACCCATGATGAGGCGTTCGCCGGCGAGTTCGCACGGGCCCTCGGCGAACTCCACGATCGATCGGTGCGCTGGACGGTACACGGTCGCCACGGAGCGACGATCCGACGGGTGCGGCATCGGATGATTCCCGCGCTCGACGGAGACGTCGATGTGGCGGTGCTGCTCATCGGCGTCAACGACGTGCTGGCCCGCACGCCTGTCGTGCAATGGCGGGATGACCTCGCAGCGGTCGTCGAGGCCCTCGCCGCCCTGGCCGGCCGAGTCGTCGTCGCCGGCATCCCTCCATTCGACGCCTTCCCTTCCCTGCCCCGCGCGCTCGGCACGTACCTCAGCGAGCGCGGCCGGGCACTCGATGCCGCCGCGCACGAGGTGTGCGCGTCCGATCCGACGGTCTCGTGGATGAGCTCGACCGGCCTCGCCGGTGCCGAGGCGGCGCTCTTCGCACGAGACGGCTTCCACCCGTCGCCCGCCGGATACCGGCGCTGGGCGCACGAAATCGCCGACAGGCTGGTCGGCTGAACCGAGGAGACTCCCATGAACAGCTGGCAGAGCGTGCTCGTCACCGTGGCGATCGGTCTCGCCGTGACGCTCGCAATACAGGGCGTTCGCATCCTCATCGCCTACCGCAACACGAAGAACTACTTCTGGGGTCCGGTCGATGGCGCCGTGGATGCGGGATACGACGAGAAGAGCCACGTGCTCCGCGACGGGCTCACGGTGAACTACGCCGAAGGCCCGCGCGACGGCATCCCGCTGTTGCTCATCCACGGCCAGGGTATGCGGTGGCAGGAGTACGCGCGGGCGCTCCCCGCGCTGGCCGAGACCTACCACGTCATCGCCGTTGACTGCCACGGTCACGGCAAGACGACCTGGAACCCCGACGACTACACCGCCGATCGCATGGCCGACGATCTCGCACTCTTCATCGACCGGGTGTTCGGCGCGCCGTGCATCGTCTCCGGGCACTCCTCAGGCGGCCTGATCGCCACCCGAATGGCCGCGCGGCACCCCGAGAAGGTTCGCGGGGTCGTCATCGAGGATGCCCCGTTCTTCAGTACGGAGCCCGATCGCATGCCCGCGACGTTCTCCTGGATCGACACCTTCCGCCATATTCCGGAGTTCCTCACGCAGACCGACGAACGCGACTGGGTCTGCTACTTCATGCCCCGCAGTTACTGGAGCCGCCTGTTCGGGCCGCTCTGGCCGAGCTTCACGCGCCACGTCATTCGGCAACGCCGTGCCGATCCCGACCGGCTCCCCCTGATCCGCTGGGTCGGCGTCGGAATCAACCGCATCTGGGAAGCCGCCAGCCACCCCTACGACATCCGGTTCAGCGCGTCGTTCCAGGACTTCTCGTGGTTCGACGGGTTCGACCAGGCCGAGACGCTGCGGCAGGTGCGATGCCCGACGACGTTCATCAAGGCGTCGACCCGGCGGGACACGCAGGGCAACCTCCTCGCCGCGCTCGATGACGAGGACTGCGCCCGCGTCGATTCGCTGCTTCCAGACAACCGCGTGGTGCGCGTGCGGAGCTCGCACGACGTACATTTCGCAAAGACCACGATGTTCGTCCGCGTGATGAAGGAGTTCGCAACCCGTGTCGCATGACCAGACCCACTGGGTGAAGACCGCGGACGGTCGAACGATCGCCGGAACGAGCTTCGGCCTCGAGACGGGACAGCCGATACTCTTCGTGGCGGGAGCCGCGACGAGCAAACGGATGGCGTTCGGCACCGACCTGCTCGAGAGCCTCGACGTGCGACTGCTCACCATGGACCGTCCCGGCCTCGGCGACTCGACACCGGATGACGACCGCACCCTCGCCTCCACGGCGGAGGACTATCGGACATTCCTCGCAAGCGTGCTCGTTCGCGAAGACCGATCGATCCCGGTCATCGCGAATTCCCAAGGCGCAGTCTTCGGCCTGATGCTGGCCGCGACCGGTGAGATACGAAGCCTCACGCTCGTGTCACCCGCCGACGAGCTCGCGCATCCAGCGATCCATGCGATGCTCCCCGCCGACGCGACTGCGCTGGCGGATCTCGCACTCGACGCACCCGAGCGGGCCGCGGAGGTCCTCGGCGGATTCTCGGCGCAGAAGATGGAGCAGATGGTGCGGACGGGCGCGCACCCCTCTGACGCCGCCGTCTATGAGGCCACGCCCTTCCGGGAACGGTACCGCCGCGCGCTCGACGAAGGCTTCGCCAACCACGGTGCCGGCTACGTCCGCGACACCCTGATCGCGATGCGCCCCTGGAATGTCGACCTGACCGCAATCACCTGCCCCGTCCGAATCCTTTTCGGCGCACATGACCGCACCCACTCGCCCGACCACGGCGCGACACTGGCACAACGCATCCCCAACGCCACGCGCACGGTGATCGACGACGCAGGCGGCGCGGCGCTGTGGACCCATGCCCGGCTCGTGCTGGACACTGCCCTGGACCTCTAGGATCCGATCTGGAGATACTCGGCTGTGCGGACGATGCGCTCCCGCTCGGCGAACGAGGCCATCCGATCCCGCACGGCGTGGCTGTCACCATCGCGATTGAGCGCCTCGAGCGTTTCGCGCACTGCCGTGATCATCGCGCGCTGCACGTCTGACGGCACGATGATCAGCGAGTATCCGAGTTCGGCGAGGCGCTCGCGAGGAACGAGGGGCGTCTTCCCGCTGTGGAACATGTTGATCAGCTTCGGTTGCGGGATCTCACGGGCGATCGTCTCGATCTGTTCCACCGTCTCGGGCGCCTCGACGAAGATGACGTCGGCACCCGCGTCGAGGTACGCGCGCGAACGGGCGATCGCGGCATCCAGGCCGTCCGTGGCGATCGCGTCGGTCCGGGCGATCAGCACGAAGTCGGGATCGGTCCTCGCCGCCACCACCGCCTCGATCTTCTGCACCATCTCATCGACCGCGACCAGGGACTTGTCATCGAGGTGCCCGCATCGCTTCGGGAACGTCTGATCCTCCAGGTGCATTCCGGCCACGCCGGCGCGCTCGAAACGCTGCATCGTGCGCACCGCGTTCACCGCGTTGCCGAAGCCGGTGTCGGCATCCGCGATGACTGGGAGCGAGGTGACCTCCACCATCTGCTCGAGTCGGCCGACGACGTCGTCCAGGCTCAGCAACCCGATGTCGGGCACACCCGTGCTGCGCGCGATCGCGCCACCACTGGCGTACACGAGTTCGCTCCCGCTCTCTTCCACGAGCCGCGCGGTGAGCCCATCGAAGGCGCCCGGCGCGAGATGGATGCGTCCGTCGGTGAGCAGGGCGCGAAGGCGCGTGGTCGCACGAGGCATCAGTTCTCCCGTTCGTCGCGTGTCACACCCACGGTCCCCGCCAGCCGCCGTGGTCGGCGATGATCTCGTCGGCCTCGGGCGGGCCCCACGTGCCCGCGGCGTAGGTGTGCACGGGCGGGGGCGCGTCGAGGAGCGGCTGCATGACCCGCCACATCTCCTCCACCGAGTCCTGCCGCACGAAGCGGGGACTGATGCCCGCCATCGCGGCGTGCAGCAGCACCTCGTACGGCGTGGGACCCTCGCCGCCCTCCTCCGCGAACACCGTGTCGAGTTCGATCGGGCGTGGCAGTGGGGCATCCGCTCGCCGTGCATTGAGGGCGATGCGCACCCCGGTCGACGGGTCGAGCCTGATCACGAGCTGATCCGGCTGGCTGGCGGCGTCGCGCAGCCCGAAGCCGAGCTTCGGCGGCCCCTTGAAGATCAGCCGCACCTCGGTCGCGGTCACCGGCAGCTCCTTTCCTGCGCGGATGAAGAACGGCACGCCCGACCATCGCCAGTTCTCGATCTCGAGGCGCAGGGCGCAGAAGGTCTCGGTGGTGGAGTCCGCGGCGACTCCCTCGACGTCGTGATAGCCGTCGAACTGCCCGCGCACGTAGTACCCGGGGTCCGCCTCATCCACGGCACGGAACAGCGCGAGCTGGGCGTCTTTCAGGGTCTGCGGGTCGCCGTGCGCCGGCGCCTCCATCGCGACGGCCGCCACGACCTGCATGAGGTGGTTGACGACGACATCGCGCAACGCACCGACCGGGTCGTAGAAGTGGCCACGGCCCGGGATGCCGAATTCCTCCGCCATGGTGATCTGCACGCTGTCGACGTAGTTGCGGTTCCAGACCGGCTCGAGCATCGTGTTGGCGAAGCGCAGGTAGACGATCTCCTCGAGGCCCATCTTGCCGAGGTAGTGATCGATCCGGTACAGCTGCGACTCGTCGATGTACTGGTGCAGCTCGGCGGCGAGCGCCCGCGCCGACGCCAAGTCGTGACCGAACGGCTTCTCGACGACCACGCGGCCGTGCGCGGTGAGGCCGGCCTCTGCGAGCCCCTTCACGACCGTCGCGAACAGGCCGGGCGGGATCTCGAGGTAGTACACCGGGTTGGTGGCGGCCCCGACCGCCGCACCGACGCGCCCGTACGTGGCCGCGTCGGCGAAGTCGCCCTGCACGTAGCTCAACCGTGCCGCGAGGCGGGCGAACACCGTCTCGTCGAGCTGCTCGCCCGTCGCGACGATCGACGTGCGGGCGCGGTCGATCAGCTGATCGATGGTCCAGTCGTCGAACGCGACACCGACGATCGGGCAGTCGAGCATCTCCCGTTTCTCGAGCCGGTACAGCGATCGGAAGGTCATCACCCGCGCGAGATCGCCGGTGATGCCGAAGATCACCAGCAGGTCGCCCCTCGCGCCCGCCGCGGCATCCGTCAGTGCTGCCATCATTGCTCTTTCTCGAGGTCGTGTGGAGCTCGTGTGGAGCTCGTGTGGAGGTCGTGTGCGCTGGGCCTAGGTCGCACGACGGCCCTTGCGCAGCACCGGGTCGACGAATCCCGACCCGTGGTCGAGCTGGTAGTCGAGGTTGACCGCGGCGTTGATGAGCGAGAGGTGGCTGAAGGCCTGCGGGAAGTTGCCGAGCTGCTCGCCAGTGAGCCCGATCTCCTCTGCGTAGAGCCCAAGGTGGTTCGAATAGGTCAGCATCTTCTCGAAGACGAGTTGCGCCTCGTCGAGCCGCCCCGATCGCGCAAGCGCGTCGACGTACCAGAACGAGCACAGGGTGAAGGTGCCCTCCGATCCCTGCAGGCCGTCGGGCGAGGCACTCGGGTCGTAGCGGTAGACGAGGCTGTCCGAGACGAGTTCCTCGTCCATGGCATCGAGGGTCGACAGCCACATCGGGTCGCGCGGCGCGATGAAGCCCATGAGGGGCATCATCAGCAGTGAGGCGTCGAGCACCTCGGTGTCGTCGTGCTGCACGAACGCACGCCGCTCGTCGCTCCAGCCATTCGCCATGACCTGTTCGTAAATCGCATCGCGCGCCTGCCTCCAGCGCTCGATCGGCGCCGGCCGGCCGTGAGATCGGGCGAGCCGGATGCCGCGGTCCAGCGCAACCCAGCACATGAAGCGCCCGTACGTGAAGTTCTTACGGCCGCCCCGCGTCTCCCAGATGCCTTCTTCGGGGGTATCCCAGTTGTCGCACACCCAGTCGAGGAGGTCTCTGACCTGGGTCCAGCCGACGTGCGGCAATTCGAGCCCGTGCGTGTCGGCGAGGTGGATGGAGTCCATTGCCTCGCCGTAGATGTCGAGCTGGAGTTGGTCGGCGGCACCGTTGCCGATGCGCACCGGCGTCGATCCCCGGTACCCGGCGAAGTGCTCGAGCGTCTCCTCAACCAGGTCGGACGAGCCATCGACCCGGTACATGATCTTCAGCGGCCCCGAGCCGGTGCCGACGCTCTCCTTGATGCGGTCCATGATCCACGCGACGAACGCCTCGGCTTCGCCCGTGTAGCCGAGCCCGAGCAGCGAGTACACCGAGAACGACGCGTCACGGATCCACGTGTAGCGGTAGTCCCAGTTGCGCTCGCCGCCCACCTGCTCGGGCAGCGCGGCCGTCGGTGCGGCCACGAGCGCACCCGTCGGGGCATAGGTCATGAGCTTGAGCGTCATCGCCGACCTGGCGACCATTTCACGCCAACGCCCGCGATAGGTGGACTGAGTGTTCCACTCGCGCCAGAATCTCCGGGTCTCGTGGAATATCTCGAGCAGCTCCTCAGGAGAGATCCGTTTCGGTGCGACTCCGCCGGTCTCGAGGACGACGCCGGTGATCTCACCGGCATCGAGGCTGCCGGTCACCCGCAGGCCCTCGCCGGACATTTCGATGTGTCCGGCCCGCTCCGTGCCGTGCATCACGAAACCACCGACGCGATGCACCGTGAGCGCCTGGTCCGCGGCGCGGAACACGGCGCCCTCGCCCAGCGAGGGCTCGATCGTGTGCGACTGACGACCGTAGTCGAATCGAGGTTGGATCTCGGCGACGAAGTCCATCGTGCCGCGCACCACGCGCACGAGTCGCACGAGCCGGTGCCGATCGGTCGCCTCGTCGCCGGCGACCGGCATGAAGTCGATCACCTCGCCGACGCCCTCTTCGGTCATGAAGCGGGTCAGGAGGATGGCGGTATTCGGCAGGTACAACTGGCGCGTCACATAGTCGTCGGTCGCAGGACGCACGCTGCAATAGCCGCCGCGTTCCGCATCGAGCAGCGACGCGAAGATGCTCGGCGAATCGAATCGCGGCGCGCAGAACCAATCGATCGTGCCGTTCGTATCGACCAGCGCGGCCGTCTGCAGGTCACCGATCAACCCGTGATCGGCGATGTTCGGATAGGTGTCAACCATGTGAGCGCTCCCCCGTCTCCCGTTGATCGTTGCACGAGACGAGGCCGACGGGATAGAGCCGGACACTGAGGATGGGGGTTCCGGATGCCGCAGCCGGCGTGCTCTGAGCGCCTAGAATGATCGGGCACTCGCGGGAGTGGTGAAATCGGCAGACACGCAGGATTTAGGTTCCTGGGCCTTCGGGCGTGTGGGTTCAAGTCCCACCTTCCGCACGAGAGGTGGCTACCTGCAATCGCCCGCCCTCACGGGAAACCAGCCCTCGCGTGGCTCACGTCAGGGTGCGAACCGCCGCGGGGAATCCGGTCGTGACGTCACGCTGCGGTGATCTTCTCGACGGCATTCCA
>DASSBT010000204.1:0-7562 GCA_035698465.1 Agromyces sp.
CCCATACACGGCTATTGATTCGATCTCTTCGCTATGCGACCATTTATGAGGCCGAATTGATGCTCACAGGGACGTGAGCCGATCAGTCATGATCCTACTTCCCGAGATTCGGCTTTCCCCCAGCAGCAGCCGGAATCGGCACGTGCAATCGTGCGCGTCTGCGAATCGAAGTACACGCAAGGAGCATCTCCATGGATTGGCGCGACAAGGCTGCCTGCCTCACCGCAGACCCGGAACTCTTCTTTCCGGTCGGCAACACCGGTCCGGCTGTCGACCAGATCGAGAAGGCGAAGGCCGTCTGCGGCCGCTGCACCGTCACGGAGATCTGCCTCCAATACGCCCTTGAGACCGGTCAGGACTCGGGCGTATGGGGTGGCCTCAGCGAAGACGAGCGCCGCGCGCTCAAGCGCCGCGCCGCCCGCGCCCGTCGCGCCTCCTGAACGTCCGCCGCGCAGGCGAACGCCGCGCGGCATCCGCGCCTCACGCGTCAGGCGCGATCCATCGCAACGGCACGTCGATCGTCACCTCGGTGCCGCTTCCGACGACCGTGTGCCAGTCGATCGTGCCGCCCAGTTCACCCTGGATGAGGGTACGTACGATCTGGGTGCCCAGCCCCTCGCCGACCTTGCCTTCTGGAAGACCCGAGCCACTGTCGCGCACCTGCACGGTGAGCGCCGTCGGTGAACGGTCGGCGATGATCTCGACGTCGCCCTCCTGACCGGCGAGGCCGTGCTCGACCGCGTTCGTCACGAGCTCGGTGAGCGCAAGGGCGAGCGGGGTGGCGTACTCGCTGGGCAGCACGCCGAACGACCCCGAGCGCTTCGGATGCGCGGTCGTATTGTGCGCCGACGCCACCTCGGCGACGAGCAGCAGGGCCCGGTCGAAGACCTCGTCGAAGTCCACGTTCTGGCTGAGTCCCTCGGAAAGGGTGTCGTGCACCACGGCGATGGCACCCACTCGGCGCATCGCCTGCGTCAGCGCCTCACGCGCTTCATTGGAGTGGGTACGGCGGGCCTGGATCCGCAGCAGTGAGGCCACGGTCTGCAGGTTGTTCTTCACGCGATGGTGGATCTCTCGGATCGTCGCATCCTTCGTGATGAGCTCCTGCTCCTGGTGCCGGAGTTCGGTGACGTCGCGGCTCATCACGATCGCGCCGACGCGGTCGCCACGACGGCGGATCGGAATGGCGCGAAGCGTGACGGTGACGCCACGGGATTCGACGTCGGTGCGCCATGGCGCACGCCCCGTCACCACGAGCGGGAGCGACTCGTCGACGATGAGCTTGCCGCTGAGAAGCCTCGTCATGACGTCGGCGAGCGACTCGCCTTCGAGCTCGTCGTCGAACCCCATGCGGTTGAACGCTGACAGCGCGTTCGGACTCGCGAAGGTCGTGACCCCGTCGACGTCGAGCCGGATCAGGCCGTCTGACGCGCGCGGAGCACCCCGGCGCGGGCCGGTCGGTGCACCGAGATCGGGGAAATCGCCAGACGCGATCATCTGGAAGAGCTCTTCGGCGCACTCGTTGAAGGTGAGCTCCTGGCGGCTGGGGGTGCGTGTGGCTCCGAGGTTCGTGTGCCGGGTGATGACCGCGACGGGCTGGGTCGCGAGTTCGGTTCCCGAAGCCGAGAGCCGGCGCATCACCGGCACGGCGCGCACGCGCGTCGGCATCTCCTCGTACCAGTCGGGCGCCGACGAGTCGACGATGGCCGAACTCTCGAACGCCTCGGTGACGAGGTCTCGCCATTGCGACTTGATCTGCTGCCCGACGAAGTCGCGGTAGAAGAGCGTCGCAGCGCTGGAGGGGCGTGAGTGCGCGACCGCGACGAAGCCGTCGTCGCCTGACGGCACCCACAGCACGATGTCGGCGAAGGCGAGGTCTGCAAGCAGTTGCAGATCGCCGACGAGCATGTGCAGCCATTCGACGTCGGCCTGACTGCTTCGGCCCTGGGCGAGGACGAGATCACTGAGGGTCGACACAGAACCAGCGTAGTGCGCGCCTCAGCCTGCGGCCGCCCGGCGCAACGGTACGAATGCGAGGCGGCGGCGCGCCGGCTCGGGCACGGGAAGGATGCGATCGAGAGCGTACTCGCGCACTGCCGCGCGGAGCTGGCTGCGTGGGGCCGCATCGCGCAGGGTGCGCGCCGTGAGGATGGCGGCGTCTGCCGCGCGTGCGTCGTGCGGCAGCATGACCGCGTCGGTGATGCCCGCGAAGCGCCGCAGCGTCTGGCGCACCTGCGCGTGCGCGTCGATGCCGAGCACGCTCGTGCGCACGCGGTTCATCATGACATCGATGCGCTCGGGATCGACGAGGTCCACCAGTTCGCCGTGGCCGCGGAGGAACCGCGACAGCCCGACGGGGTCGGCGAGTCCGACGCCGACCACGCGATCGGCAGAGCTGAGCGATGCGAACGTGGCCGCGTTGCGGCGCGGTGCGAACTGGTCACTCGTGAGTTCCTCATCGCGCTCGAGGCTGAAGCCCGTGTCGACGACGACGTACTCGACCCAGCCGCGGATAGCCTCGAGCGCGGTGGCGACCCGATCTGCCGCGAGCTCGGGCCAGCGGCTCGGGCCGACCAATCCGGTGAACACGTCGAACGAGGCGCGAGGTGCCGAGTAGCGTTGCGCGATGCGTTCGAGTTCGGTGCGGTCGAGCGCGCCGCCCGCGGCGAGTCGGCACGCCGATGCGAGTCCGGGCGCCTCATCGAGCAGGCCGAGCGACGGAGCGACCGAGCCGCCGTAGGGGTCGGCATCGACGAGCGCGACGGAATGCCCGGCCGCGGCCAGCTCGGCGGCGAGGTTCACGGCGATCGTGGTGCGCCCCGGCGCGCCGGCGGGCCCCCAGACGGTGATCACGGAGGCGGGACGCGGCGCGCGCGGCGAGGACTCGCCGATGCGCGTCGGCACCGGAACGCCGCCACGAACCAGCGGCTCGATCTCGCTCCATGCCGCGGATCGGTCGATCACCTCGTGCAGCCCCAGGTGTGCGGCGTGCGCTCGCTCGGCGTCACCGCCGGCAAGCGCGATCAGCCGGATGCCGCGCTCATCGCATCCCGTGAGCAGCTCACCGCTCAGCGTGTCGCGTCCTGCACCGACGAGCACCACCTCTGGTGCGAGCATGTCGAGGCTCTCGAGGACGTCACGCCACCCGACCAACCGGGCGACGATGACGTGGCCGTGCTCGACGACATCGGCGAGCAGCCGGTCTTCGGTGCCCGGGTCGAGCGCGAGGGCGAGGCGGGCCATCAGTCCGAACCCGCGCGGGCCGGCACGAGGTCGAGCGCATCGCCGGATGCGAGGGCCTCGAGGAGCGCCGCGACCTTCTCGCGTGGAACGAGCAGTTCGACCGAGACACCTCCCGAGGCGACCATGCCCTCGGGCTCCTGGATCCCGGCGATCTCGGCGCCCGCGACGAGCACGACGGGAGGCTCGTAACTGCCGCGATCGACCAGCCGTGCCGCCCACAGGTCGACGGTTGCGCCCGGGCCGAGACCGCTCGGCAGCGCATTTCGGCTCGGCACGACGACCGTCGCGAGGCCCGTGCTGTCGACGGTGTCGACCGCCGAGGCAGGAACCAGTTCGCCGGCTTCCATCGTGCGGATGGCGACGAGCCCGCCGTCGGGCAGATCGCCGGGAGCGAGGTAGCGCTCGGCCGCGGCACCGAGCCGCACCGACTGGGTGGTGAGGTCTGCGGCGTCGATGGGCGTTCCGGGTGTGACCGTGCCGCGCACTGCATACACCTCGACCGAATCGTCGAAGCCCGAGACGAGCGCCCAGACGCCGGCCGTTGATGCGGCGATGAGCACGATGCCGATGAGCAGCCGGGGATCGAGTCGAATGGCGCCACGCTCCGCGCGTTCTGGTCGACGGGCCATCGTGTTCCTTCCATTGACAGCGCGGATCGCGCCGGAATCCATGGTGACCCGAAACCGAGAGGACGCCCCGAAGTTATCCACACCCGCAGACACCTCGGCGCCACGGGTCGATAATCGAATCATGACCTCTCCCGGTGCAGGTGACGAGATCGGCCGGTTCCTGACCGTCGCCGACACGGCGGAACTGCTCGCCGTCGACGTCGCGACCGTGGACGAACTGATCCGGTCTGGCGAACTCCCCGCGATCCGGGTCGGCAGCTCCGGCCCGTGGCGTGTCGAACGCGCCCAGCTCGAGGTGTGGATCGACGATCAGTACGAACAGACTCGTCGGCGCGCGTTGTGGAACCAGGGCGAGGCCGCGAGCATTGCAGAGCTGTCGGGCGTGAGGCCCGGGCACCTCCGCCCCGTCGACTGACGCCAGGCTGCCGTTCAGTCGAACTCGACGAGCACCAGACGCTCGAGCGGCACGATCCGATACCCGCGTACCTCGCGGTCGCGGCGCGGGGTACCGGACTCATGGAGGGCCAGGTCGAAGTGATCGCGTGCCACGCGATCGATCGTGCCGTGCAGTCGACCGTCCTCGGTCGTGAGATGCACGGCCAGCCGGCGTCGGCACAGGTCGCGCAGCACGAAGGAGAGCCCGATGCGTTCGGCCAGCCGCGTCGATGCTTCGGGCGAGGGCACGAGACTCGGCTCGATTTGGGCGCGCGACGGATGGATCGAAGCGATCGCCGCGAACGGGACGATGCACTGCGCCGCCCCGTTCGGCAGACCCCGTACGGCCGCACTCATCCAGTCGCGCCCGAACGTCTGCGGCCGAACCTCGAGGATGCGCTCGCCACGCAGCTCCAGCCGGATGCTGCCCGACGGCTCGTCGTCGTTCGCGCGTGACATCGCGCCCAGCCGATCGCGCAGGGTCAATCGACCGAGCCGGAGCCGCTCCTCCTCGATCGCCAGCGCGTGTTCCTCGTCGCGTTGCTCCTGATCGAGTTGCGACTCCAGATCGTCGAAGAGCAGATCCCAGCGCATGCACGCACGTTACCCCCGAGTCGGAGCGTTACCCGATCGTTCTCCACAGGTGGCGAATTCCCTTGACACGATTCGTTCCCCATCAATACCGTTCACTCAGGGATCTCCGATCACCCCCGATCGGGGGTATCCCGAGGTCGGCCGACGTCGACGACACCCCTTCTGGAGCAAAGATGACCGTACGCCCTGCCGTTGCACGCACCGTGGTACGAGGTTCCACCGTGCAGTTCCTCGACGACGACGACGACTACTTCGGGCGACAGCCGTCCCGGCGCAGCGAGCTTCCAGACCCCGACGTGCTCCTCCGCAACCTCACCCATTGCGTCATCGAGGTGCTCGCCGGTGCCCGCGACCTCGAGCAACTGGCGCGCTGGGTCACCGACGACGTCTACCGCAACCTCACGAAGCGCGTGGTGCTCGCCGCCCGAGCCCGGCGCGTCAAGGGTCAGGCCGCGCGGCGGCCGGCGTTCACGCTCGGCAACATCATCACGTGCGAACCGGCAGACGGCGTCATCGAGGCCGTCATCATGGTGCACCAGCGCCCGAGGTCGCGCGCGGTCGCCATCCGGCTCGAGGGGCTCGACCAGCGCTGGCGCGCGAGCGCGATCAACGTGCTCTGACCCGCCTCGTGCTGAGCCGCCCCACCGCGGCATGTTTCCACGCGTCCCGTACGGGCAGACCGCCCGCCCGCCATCTGGCGGACGTCACGGATCGCGAGCGGGCGCCGCTCAGCGGCCCTTCCGCTCCTGCGCCCGACGCTCTGCTCGGTTCTGCGGCTGCGCCTGGTCGCCGCCGCCATCGGTGCGCTGACCGAACGCCCCACGCGACGGCTCCACCTCGGGCGCCTGGGCCTGCGCGACCGCACGACGGGCGCGCTGGGTCGCCGCCTGCTGCACCTGTCCGCGCTGGTTGCGCACCTCGACGCCGCCGGCATCGCTCGGCGCGGAGTAGCTCAGCTTGTCGCTGGATGCCCCCTGGCGGCCGAGCCCCTTCGCCTCGATGGTCGGGCCGCCGACTCCGGCCTGCGGTGCGACCTCGACCTCGAGGTTGAAGAGGAATCCGACGGTCTCCTCGCGAATCGAGCCCATCATCTGCTGGAACATCGCGTAGCCTTCGCGTTGGTACTCGACGAGCGGGTCGCGCTGCGCCATGGCACGCAGGCCGATGCCGTCCTTCAGGTAGTCCATCTCGTAGAGGTGGTCGCGCCAGCGACGATCGATGACCGACAGCACCACGCGCCGCTCGAGCTCGCGCATCGCGGGGCTGCCGAGCTGCTCCTCGCGCCGCTGGTAGGCGAGCTTCGCGTCGGAGAGGATCTCGCGGCGGATGAAGTCACGATTCACGCGGCCCTTTTCGCCCGCCTCGGCGACGACTTCGTCGATCGTGATGCCGATCGGGTAGAGCGTCTTGAGCTCGGTCCAGAGCGCATCGAAGTCCCACTCGTCGGGGTCGCCCTCTGCGGTGTGCACATCGAGCACCTCGTCGATCACGTTCTCGAGGAACGTCTGGGTGCGCTCGTGCAGGTCGTCGCCCTCGAGGATGTGCCGGCGGTCGTTGTAGATCGCCTCACGCTGGCGGTTCAGCACATCGTCGTACTTCAGCACGTTCTTGCGGATCTCGGCGTTGCGCGCCTCGACCTGCGACTGTGCGGATCGGATCGCACGGGTGACCACCTTCGACTCGATCGCCACGTCGTCGGGCACGCCACGAGACATGAGGCTCTCTGCGGCGCCCGCGTTGAACAGGCGCATCAGGTCGTCGGTGAGCGAGAGGTAGAACCGGCTCTCGCCGGGGTCGCCCTGACGGCCGGAACGACCGCGAAGCTGGTTGTCGATGCGCCGGGACTCGTGGCGCTCGGTGCCGAGCACGTACAGGCCGCCCGCAGCGAGCACCTTCTGGGCCTCGACGTCGACCTCCGCCTTCACGCGCTCGAAGACCTCGTCCCATGCGGTCTCGTACTCCTCGGGAGTCTCGACCGGGCTGAGGCCCCGCTCGTGCATCTCTTGGACGGCGAGGAACTCGGCGTTGCCGCCGAGCATGATGTCGGTACCACGACCGGCCATGTTCGTCGCGACCGTGACGGCACCGTGCCGGCCCGCCTGGGCGACGATCGCGGCCTCACGGGCGTGGTTCTTCGCGTTCAGCACCTCGTGCCGGACGCCCTTCTTGGCGAGCAGTCGGGAGAGGTACTCGCTCTTCTCGACGCTGGTCGTGCCGACGAGCACCGGCTGCCCGTTCTTGTGTCGCTCGACGATGTCGTCGACGACCTGGGCGAACTTCGACTCCTCGTTCTTGTAGACGAGGTCGGGCTGATCCATGCGGATCATCGGCTTGTTGGTCGGAATCGGCACGACCCCGAGCTTGTAGGTCGACATGAACTCGGCGGCCTCGGTCTCTGCGGTACCGGTCATGCCCGAGAGCTTCGAGTAGAGGCGGAAGTAGTTCTGCAGCGTGACGGTGGCGAGCGTCTGGTTCTCGGCCTTGACCTGCACCCCCTCCTTCGCCTCGATCGCCTGGTGAATGCCCTCGTTGTACCGGCGCCCCACGAGGATGCGGCCGGTGTGCTCGTCGACGATGAGCACCTCGCCGTTCATCACGACGTAGTCCTTGTCGCGCTTGAAGAGCGCCCGCGCCTTGATCGAGTTGTTCAGGAACGAGATG
>DASSBT010000205.1:0-4775 GCA_035698465.1 Agromyces sp.
CCGGCGAGCGCGCCCGCCTCGACTGGATCGTGCACGGGCGAGCGCCGCACGCCGAGATGGCCGAGCAGCGGGGCATCCCACGAGGCATCGAGCTCGAGGCACACGCGAATCGTCTCGCGGCGGCCGGGCAGCAGCACCGAGTCGATGAGGTCGAGTTGCTGCGGCGAGTCGACCATGAGGGTGATCCGGCTCGCGAGGTCGGCATCGGTGGCCAGGCGACGGATTCCGCCCCGCTCCGCCGTGGGATAGCCGACAACCAGGTCGTCGACGGTGTCGGCCAGCCACAGCGCCTCGGCGAGCGTGTAGGCCAGCACGCCGTGGAAGCCGGGCCCTGCGAGGAGCGCCTCGATGACGCCCCGCACGCGCACCGACTTCGACGCGATGCGAATGGGCGTTCCCGCGGCGCGGCGCACCATGTCGCGCGCGTTGTGGCGCAGGGCGCCGAGGTGCAGCGCGCCGATGGGAGCGTCGAGGTGCGCGGTCGCGTCGGTGAGGGCGGGCCAGTATCGCTCGGGATACCGCCACGGCGCGGCATCCGGCCGCCCCGCGGCATCCGTCAGGCCCGCGGCATCCGTCGCCCGTTCCGCATCGAAGCGCAGGTCGAGGCCGGCCATCAGCGCACCCCCCGAACCCGCGCGACGGCGAACGCGCCGGCGAACGAGAACGCCGCACCCAGCAGGAACACGAGCATGAACGAGCCCGACACCACCACGGCCGCTGCGCCGATCATCGGCGCCACCGCTTGCGGCACCGCGGACGCGATGTTCATGATGCCGAGATCCTTGCCGCGGGATGCCGCATCGGGCAGCACCTGTGTGGCGAGCGCCTGGTCGACCGAGAGGAAGCAGCCGTAACCGAGGCCGAGGAGTCCGGCCGCGACCATGGCGACGGTGAGATCGGGGAACAGGGCGAGCAGCAGCGCCGCGACGCCCTGCAGCGCCGAGGCGATGAAGACGAAGACCTTGCGCCGCCCGAGCCGGTCGGAGAGCCTGCCGAGCACGAGCGATGCCGCGATCACGAACACCATGTAGATGAGGGTGAGCACGATCAGGTCGTCTTCTGCGCGCTCGTCGTTCAGCTGGAACATCAGGAAGTAGAGCAGCAGGCTCGTGCCGAGGGCGTTCCCGACCGAGACGAGCACCCGGCTGAGCAGCGTCCAGCCGAAGTCGGGATACGTTCGCGGGCTGATCCAGAAGCCCGCGATGATGCTCTTCGCGGTCACCCGCGCGCGCTCGGCCACGAGGAGCGGCTGTTCACGCCGGCTGAGGAATGGGATCGCGAGCACCAGCAGCAGCGCCGCGAGCAGGGCGTAGCCGACCGTCGCGTCGGTCGCCAGTTCGGTCACGAGTATGAGCCCGGCGATGATGCCCACGGCCTGCGGCGCCGACATCCACCCCGAGACGAAACCGCGCTGGTTCACGGGCACCTGGTCGGCGATCGTCGCGGTGAGTGCGGCGGTCATGATGCAGAAGCCGACGGATGACGCGACCCACACGGCCCCGATCGCCCACATCTGCGTCTGGTAGCCGAGCGAGACGAGGGAAGCGGCGAACACGAGCGCACCGATGAGGATCCAGGGTCGGCGGCGACCGAACCGCGACGTCGTGCGATCGGAGAGGGCGCCCGTCAGCGGATACGCAATGATCGTCGCGACCGCCGCGATGCCCGAGATCGCGCCGAACGCAACGACGCTGTCGACCCAGTTCTCGGGGCGCAACTCGGCGTCGATCTGTGCGGGCAGCAGCAGTTGCACGGGCGTGAGTTGCGCCATCCAGACGCCGAGCCACACCGTCGTGAACGAGGCGATCCAGCCGGCGCTGACGCGCCGGGTGGGTTCGCCGAGCGCCGACGGTGGCGCGGCCGAGGTGCTGGAGGCCGCGTCGAGGTTCGTCATCGGGCCTCGGCCAATCTCGAGAGGGCGTCGGCGGCCGCTCGTGCGACGGCTTCGGCGGCGGCGTCGTCGCGGTCGACGAGCCATTTCAACGTGAGTCCGTCGCTGAAGGCCACGAGCAGGCGTGCGACCTGCTCGACGGGCACGTTCCACGACACCTCCGCGTGGGCGGCGGCGATTTCGAGCGAATGCTCGGCGAGCTCGGCGTATTGCGCATACTGCCTGACTGCGAGCGGATGCCGCTCGGGTGATCGCAGCGCGTACTGGGTGAGCTCGAGCATCGCCTGTTCGTGTTCCGGGTCCGCCCTGAGGTGGTCGAGGTAGCGCAGGAATCCGGCCTCGAGGATGTCGCGCAGATCCTGCCCCGGCACGAGGTCGGGGATGACGGCTTCGCGCTCACGCTCGACGACGGTCGTGATCAGTTCGTCGATGAGCTCGTCACGCGAATCGAACGCGTAGTGGAAGCTCGCAAGCGACATGCCCGCCTCGGCGACGATCGCCCGCGTGGTCGCCTGGGCGATACCGTTGCGCGAGACGACCCGCAGTGCGGCGTCGATCAGGGCGGCGCGTCGCTCGGCTGCCGGAATGCGAACCATGCGGCTCCTCTCGAGACCCCCGCCGACACCGTCGCCGACGAAGTGGGACAACCGTCCCAGTCGCACCAGTATGCACGAAACACGTCATGCGCGCATCCGACGGCGACTACGCTCGCAACATGCGCCTCGGGGTACTCGACGTCGGTTCCAACACCGTGCACCTGCTGGTCGTCGATGCGCATCGCGGCGCGCGCCCCATTCCGACCGCGTCGGAGAAGTCGGTGCTGCGCCTGATGCGCTACCTCGAGCCCGACGGGGCGATCAGCGAGGTGGGCATCCGGGCGATCGTCGAGGCAGTGGCCGCCGCTGCCGAGTCCGCCGGCCGAGCCGGACTCGACGAACTCCTCGCGTTCGCCACCTCGGCGATCCGCGAGGCCGCGAACGGCGAGGCCGTGCTCGATCGGGTCGCCGACGAGACCGGCGTGCGACTCAGCGTGCTCACGGGCGAGGAGGAGGCCCACCTCACCTTCCTCGCCGTGCGGCGCTGGTACGGATGGTCGGCCGACCGCATCCTGGTGTTCGACATCGGCGGCGGCTCGCTCGAGCTCGTGCAGGGTCTCGACGAGGTTCCGGATGTCGCGCGCTCACTCCCCCTCGGCGCCGGGCGCTCCACCATCGAGTTCCTTCCCGACGACCCGCCCTCGGCAGAACAGGTCGCTCGGCTGCGCAGCCACGCGCGCGCGGTGATCGCGGACGCCATGCCGGCCTTCCGCGACCTGCCGTCGCCCGACCACGTCGTCGGCTCCTCGAAGACGATCAGGTCACTCGCGCGGCTCGCCGGCACGGTCGAAGACGGCGTCGGGGCATCCGACCGCTCGGTGCTGACCAGAAAGGGCCTCGACGACTGGACGCCGCGTCTGGCGAAGATCCCCGCCGACGCCCGGCCCGCACTGCCCGGCATCACGGCAGATCGCACATTCCAGATCGTCGCCGGAGCCATCGTGCTCTCCGAGGCGATGCGCGCGTTCGACGTCGACGACCTCGAGGTGTCGCCGTGGGCCCTCCGTGAGGGACTCATCCTGCGGCGCCTCGACCGGCTCGCCTGAGGCGCACTCGCAGCCGCGCTCATGCGAGTCCGTAGAGCACGGTGCTCCCGCTGGGATTCGAACCCAGACTGAGGCGATTTTAAGTCGCCTGCCTCTGCCTGTTGGGCTACGGGAGCGCGGCGCCGCACGGGCGGCGCCGCCTCCACACTACTTCGCGGCGACCGGTTCGCCAGAGGTCGGCACTGCGGCGTCGACCTGCGCGGGCGTCGAGGAGGTCGCGGGCTTCGCCTTCACGGCCTTCGGAGCCGAATTGACGGAAGGCCCCGTCGATGCGGGCGGGGTCGGCGCCGTGGCGGCCGGCGGCTTCGGACGCGCTGCGAACTGCTCGAACTGCGCACGGGGCTGCTGCACGGCCGACAACGACACGATGTCGCGGCCGAGCCAGAAGTTGTTCCACCAGCCCCAGAACACGCGGAACTTGCGCTCCCACGTCGGCATCGCGAGACCGTGGTAACCACGGTGCGCGAACCAGGCGATGAGGCCCTTGAGCGCGAGCTTTCCCGACTGGAAGACGCCCGAGCCGATGCCGAGACCGGCCACGGCGCCCAGGTTCTTGTGGACGTACTCCTTGGGCTCCTCACCCCGGAGCACCGCGACGATGTTCTTGGCGAGGAGCTTGCCCTGGCGAACGGCGTGCTGTGCGTTCGGCACGCAGTAGCCGCCGACGCCGCCACCGGTGAGGTCGGGCACGGCCGAGATGTCGCCGGCCGCCCACGCGTCGGCGACCCAGTCGTCTTCGTCGCCCACGCGAAGGTCGGCGCGCGTGAGTATGCGGCCGCGCTCCTCGACCGGAAGGTCGCTCGAACGCACGATCGCCGGGTTCGCCATGACGCCGGCCGTCCAGACGATGAGGTCGGATTCGAACGACTCGCCCGTGGAGAGCTCGATGACCCCGTCGACGGCGCTCGTGAGCTGCGTGTCGAGGTGGATCTCAGCGCCACGCTGGGCGAGGTGCTTGATGACCCAGTGGCTCGTCTCGAGCGAGACCTCGGGCATGATGCGCCCCATCGCCTCGATGAGGTGGAAGTGCGTCTCATCGAACGTGAGCTGCGGGTAGAACTCGAGCAGTGCGCTCGCGAAGGAGCGGAGCTCACCGAAGACCTCGATGCCCGCGAACCCGCCGCCGACCACCACGAACGTGAGCAGCCGCTCGCGCTCAGGGCCGGGAGGCAGGCTGGCCGCCTTGTCGAAGTTCGTGAGCACCTTGTCGCGGATGGCGACGGCCTCTTCGATGGACTTCAG
>DASSBT010000206.1:0-5868 GCA_035698465.1 Agromyces sp.
CGTGTCGATGCCCCACGCGAATCCACCGATGGGGTGGATGAACGTGACCGGGCAGTCGGTCTCGACACCACGGTCGAACACGATCACGGGCTTGCCCGTGTCGCACGCCCGCTCGACCGCCGGGGTCATCGCCGCCGTGGAGTTCGGCGAGATGATGAAGACGTCGCAGTTGCCCTCATTGATGAAGTAGTCGATGTCGGCGATCTGCGTGTCATCCGAGTCCTGCGCGTCGCGGGTCTCCATCTCGGAGATCGCGCCCGCCTCCTGCAGCACCTGGAGCTGCTGGTTCATGGTGATCCAGCCGGTCTGGCGCCACGGGTTCGAGATCGAGGCGTTCGCGAAGCATGCCTTCTTCGCGCCCGTGCTCGCGTACTGCGAGGTGTCGATCATCTCGGCGTTGATGTGCTGCAGCCACGGCTGGCCCTCTGGCCCCTCTGGCGTCACCGATCGCTCGGCGTATTGCTTGTCGTACAGCTCCTGGTCGAACCACTCGACCGCTTCCTCTGAAGCTGCGGCGTCTTCCGACGGCGCGGCCACATTGGGGTCGGTGGTACAGCCTGCGAGCGTCATCAGCGCGAGAGCGCCGACCATGGCGGATGCCACAGTGAACCTGCGTCGCATCACGAACCTCCCTTGGTTTCGTTGTCAGCCCTCTGCGTCGAGGGAATGGTTGCAGGGCGAGCGGATGCCGCGGCGGCATCCGGCTCCTTCGGCCCGGCTTGGGCGCCGGGCGAAGTCTCAAGTGCGCTGCCACGACGGCGAGCGCGGAAGGTGGTGGCGGCATAGGCCACCGCGAGGATGATGATGAAGCCCTGTACCGCATCGCGGTACGTCGAGGGCACCCCGGCGAAGTTCAGCAGGGTGAAGAGGGCCTCGAGGGCGAACGCACCGGCGGCGGCGGCGACCACCCAGCCTCGGCCGCCGCCGAGCACGACGCCGCCGAGCACCACCGCGGTGATCGCGGTGAACTCGTAGCCGCGGCCGACGCTCGGGTGCACGCCCGCATAGCCGACGAGCAGCACGCCCGCCACCGTCGCCGAGAGCGAGGAGATGATGAACGTCGACGTCTTCACCCACCAGCTGCGCGCGCCCGAGTAGCTCGCGGCCGTCGGGTTGTCGCCGAGCGCGATGATCGTGCGGCCGAACGGCCTGCGCGCGAACCAGATTGCGACGAGCAGGATGACGACGAAGATGACGACCGACCACGGCAGGATCTCGATCACCGGGATGTCGCGGATGCCGCCGCGCCCGATCTGGCGGAACCCGTCTGCGGGATTGCCGGTGGCGGCGCCGCCCGTCCAGTAGAGGGTCGCGCCGAGCAGGGCGAGCATCATGCCGAGCGTCACGATGAAGCTGGGCACCTTGAGCAGGGTGACGATGAGCCCGTTCACGAGCCCGATGAACGCACCGAAGGCGAGCATGAACAGCAGCACCGGAATCGACTTCGACTCGTCCTGCCCGATGAGGTTGCCGGCGATCACGACCTGAGCGGTGACGACCGACCCCATCGACAGGTCGAACTCGCCGCCGACGATCACGAAGTACTGGCCGATCGCGACGATCGCCACCGGCGCCACGCGTTGCACGAAGCGGATGAGTTGTCCGGGCTCGGCGAACGACGGATTCAGCACCGTGATCGCGACGAGGAGCACGATGAGCAGCAGGAAGACCGCGCCCCTGGGGCTGATCAGCGTGCGACCGAGCCCGGCGAGTCGGCGACCGAATGACGGCGATTCGGATGTCACGGCGCTCATGCCGAGTCTCCCTTCGAGTCATCGCTCGCTGAGCCTGGGCCCCCGGCGGCCGGTTCCGGCGCGTCGCGAAGCGGCGTGACGGCGGTGCCGTTGGGGAGCGAAGCGCGCGAGGCCGCGGCATCCGTCGCACCGGATGCGGTGAACCGCGGACGACGCCGCTCGACCACGCGGGCCGTGTAGACCGCGACCGCTGCGACGATGACGACGCCGCGCACGACGTCCTTCAGAAACGGGTTCACCTGCATGACGCTCATGACGTTGTCGACGACGGCGAAGATCGCGACGCCGCCGATCGTGCCCCAGATCGAGCCCCGGCCGCCCAGAAGGAGCGTGCCGCCGAGCACGACCGCCGCGATCGAGAGCAGGTCGTAGCCGCCCTGCGTGCCCACAGTGGGGCTGCCGACGCCGAGGCGACTCGCGAGCAGCAGTCCGGCGAGCGCTGCGGTGATCGAGCACAGCATGTGCGCGATGATCAGCGGCCGGGCGGTGCGGATGCCAGAGAGCCGCGCGACCTGCTCGTTGCCGCCGACGGCGAACATGTGGTTGCCGGTGCGGGTGCGGGCGAGGAAGAACGCGCCCGCCACCGCGACGGCGAGCATGATGAGCGTCGAGACCGGCACGGGCCCGATGCCGGTCGCACCGATGAGCTGGAACTCCCAGGGCACCTCACCGCTCGTTCCCTTGTAGTTCGTGTCGAGGTAGCCCTTGATGATGAGGCCGGTGCCTAGCGTTGCGATGAAGCCGTTGACCTTGAGCTTGGTCACGATGAGTCCGTTCGCCAGCCCGATGAGGGCGGCGACGACGAGCACCGCGAGCACGGCGACGGGGATGTTCGCCGGGTTGCCGGCCATCAGGTCAGCCGCGATGAGGCTCGAGAGACTCACGACGTAGGGCACCGAGAGATCGAGCGAGGCGCAGAGGATGACGAAGGTCTGGCCGATGGCGACGAAGCCGAGCACGCTCATGCCGGTGAGGATGTCGCGGATGTTGCCTGCGCTGAAGAAGTTGCGGCCGACGGTCGCCACGAGGATCGCGCCGATGACGATGACGCCGACGAGCGCGATGCCGACGATGAGGCTCGCGTCGAGGCGCCGGCGCCGCGGGCGGCGCGCCGGAGCGGTGGTAGGGGTGGTGGTAGCCGTGCTCATCGGGCTGCCTCCCCGCCGATGGTGAGGGTGCCGGTCGCGGCCGAGAGGATCGTCGTCTCGTCGCTGCGCGCGGGCAGCTCGGCCGAGGCCCGACCATCGTGCATGACGATGATGCGGTCGGACATGCCGATGACCTCCGGCAGTTCGGACGAGATCATGAGGATCGCCACCCCCTCCTTCGCGAGTCGGCGCATGAGGTTGTAGACGGCGACCTTCGCTCCGACGTCGATGCCGCGGGTCGGCTCGTCGAGCAGCACGACGCGCGGCTTCGTGGCGAGCCACTTCGCCAGCACGACCTTCTGCTGGTTGCCGCCCGAGAGGTACTGCACCTCCTGGTCGACGCCCTGCGACGCGACCTCGAGGGACGAGAGCACGCCGGGCAGCTCGCGGCGCACCTCCCCGGTGCGGCGGGCGAACACCGAGCGGATGACGAGCAGCGCGTTGTCGGCGACCGACTGGTTGAGGGCGAGGCCCTGTGCCTTGCGGTCCTCGGTGATGAGCGCGACGCCGGCCTTCACCGCCTGCCGCGCGGAGGTCATGCGCATCGGTGCGCCGTCGAGCAGCATCTCGCCGCGCGTGAAGGGCACCACGCCGAAGAGCGCTTCGACGAGCTCGGTGCGCCCCGAGCCCTGCAGCCCGGCGATCCCGACGATCTCACCCGCGCGCAGCTCGAGGTCGATGCCGTCGACGTACCCGTTTCCGGCGCCGCGCAGTTCGAGCCTCGGCTCACCGAGCACCGTGCCCTCCTCGATCTCGGGGAAGTACGCCGAGATCGGCCGGCCCACCATTCGGCGCACGAGTTCGTCGGTGTCGAGTTCGGCCGCCGGGCCGCTCGAGACGAGCGCGCCGTCCTTCAGCACGGTGATGGTGTCGCAAAGGTCGAAGATCTCCTTCAGCCGGTGCGAGACGTAGAGGATCGCGACGCCGCGCTCGGCGAGCCTGCGCACGATCGCATAGAGCAACTCCACCTCGTGGTCGGCGAGCGCCGCGGTCGGTTCGTCCATCTGGATGACCCGCGCGTCGACCGAGAGCGCCTTCACGATCTCGACGATCTGCTGCTCGGCGACGGTGAGCGTGCGCACCGGGGCATCCGGATCGACACCCTCGATGCCGAGTTCGTCGAGCAGCGCCTGCGTTTCGCGCACCATCGCCGTGCGGTCGACGAATCCGCCCCTGCGCGGCTCGCGGCCGAGGAACACGTTCTGCGCCACGGTGCGCTCGGGCAGCAGGTTGAACTCCTGGAACACCGTCGCGAGCCCGGCGCGGGCCGCCTGCACGGGGTGCGAGAAGTCGACCTCGCGCCCGTCGAGCGTGATCGTGCCCGCGTCGCGCTCGTACACGCCCGCGAGGATCTTCATGAACGTCGACTTGCCCGCGCCGTTCTCGCCGACCAGGCCATGCACCTCGCCCGGGCGGAGTGTGAGTCCGACGCCGCGCAGCACGGTGACACCGAAGAACGACTTCTCGAGGCCCTCGGCGATGAGGACGGGTGCGATGTCGTTCATGCGGGCACCTCCACCCAGGTGCCGGATGCCGCGGAGGCGAGCACTGCCTCGGTGACGCGCACCGCACGCAGCCCGTCGTCGAATCGGGGCAGGCCCTCTGGCGTCGCGCCGCCGATCGCCGCATAGGCGTCGGCCACGAACGCGTTGAACGCGTCTTGGTAGCCCATCGGATGCCCCGCCGGCACGATCGCGAGTCGCGCCGCGTCGGGGGCCAGCCGGGCGGGGTCGCGGTCGATGATACTCGAGGCATCGGTGCGGCCGAGCCAGAGTCGTTCGGGTCGCTCCTGCTCGAAGCGCACCGTCGCGTCGACGCCTGAGAGCTCGATCGAGAGGGCGTTCTTGCGGCCGGGCGCAACCTGTGAGACGAGCAGCGTGCCGACCGCGCCCGAGGCGAGTTCGACGACGACCGCGACGAGGTCTTCGGTGTGGATGTCGACGTTGGTGGCCCTGGCGTCGTAGACCGTGCGGGTCGAGGCGCTGAGCCGCATGATGCGGTCGCCCGACACGAACTCCATGAGGTCGACCAGGTGCGAGCCGATGTCGGCGAACGCGCGCGACGGACCGCCGAGCGCCGCGTCGACCCGCCAGTCGTCGTCACTGCGGCCCGCGAGCCAGTCCTGCAGGTAGGCGCCGTGCACGCTGAGGAGCCGGCCGGTCTCACCGCGGGCGACACGAGCGCGTGCCTCACGCGCCATCGGGTGGAACCGGTAGACGAAGGGCACGGCGGCCACGAGGCCGCGCTCCTCGGCGAGGGACACGAGCTCTGCGGCATCCGTCGACGTGGTTGCCAGGGGCTTCTCGCAGATCACGTGCTTGCCGGCCTCGAGCGCAGCACGGGCGATGGCCGCGTGCGTCGTGTTGGGGGTGCAGATGTGCACGACGTCGATGTCGGGGTCGGCGACGAGGGCGTCGACCGTGTCGAAGGCGGCGTCGAGGCCGAGACGCTCGGCGGCGTCACGAGCACGCTCGGCCGACGACGACGTGCCGCCCGCGAGCTCGGCGCGCGCGGCCCGGGCAGCCCGGGAGTGCACGGCGGCCATGAATCCGCCGCCGACGAAGCCCACGCGGAGCGTGCGGGCCGGGGCGATGACGTCGGTTGTCATGCTCGCCATGCTGACACACATGCATCACCTTTTGCTAGTTGCTCGTCAAAAGTTGCTGACGTCGTTACATCTTCGTGATTTCCAAGCGGGGCAAGCTGGTGTGCTTTACTCAGTGCATGGTTGACATCAGCCGGGGATCGGCGCTCGGCGCTTCGGGCGCGAGCGAACTGTTCCAGATGCTGCGCGACGGAGTGCCGCGCACGCGGGCCTCGCTCGCGCAGTCCACCGGCCTCGCCCGCTCGACCATCGCCGCCAGGGTCGACGAGCTGATGCGACTCGGCCTCGTCACACCGGTGGCGGATGCCGCATCCACCGGTGGTCGTCCGCCCTCGCAGTTCGCCCTGAACCCCTCGGCGCG
>DASSBT010000207.1:0-5961 GCA_035698465.1 Agromyces sp.
GGTGATGTTGTCGGTCATCTGCACTCCTCGGCTTGGCGCCGCCGCGGATCGGCGACTCCGCGGCATCCGGAGCTGCTCGTGCCGGATCTCGCTCCGGATGCCGCGTCGCACCAGCATCGCGAGCGTCCACCTCTTCGCCAGCTCTACGCATCGCATCGGTGCACGAATGAGGCGCTCGGCTCGCTGTCGAGGAGGAGTCGGGCCCCGAGCAGGGACGCGAGCACGAGCGTGACGCCCGGTCGCCATAGGCTTGCGGGATGACCTTCGCTGCTGCCCCGGATCGTTATGACCACATGCGCTACAACCGCGTCGGAAGGAGCGGGCTGAAGCTCCCCGCCCTCTCGCTCGGCCTCTGGCACAACTTCGGTCACGAACGGCCCCTCGACACCCAGCGCGCCATCGTGCGGCGAGCGTTCGACCTCGGCATCACGCACTTCGACCTCGCGAACAACTACGGGCCGCCGCCCGGCAGCGCCGAGGAGAACTTCGGCCGCCTGCTCGCCACCGACCTCGCCCCCTACCGCGACGAGCTCATCATCTCGTCGAAGGCCGGCTACGACATGTGGCCGGGGCCATACGGCGACTTCGGTTCGCGCAAGTACCTGCTCGCTTCGCTCGATCAGAGCCTCGGCCGCCTCGGCCTCGACTACGTCGACGTGTTCTATTCGCATCGGCCCGACCCCGAGACGCCCATCGAGGAGACCATGGGTGCACTCGCGAGCGCCGTGCGCCAGGGCAAGGCCCTCTACGTCGGCATCTCGAACTATTCACCCGAGCAGACGAGGGATGCCGCGGCCGCCCTCGAATCAGCGGGCGTTCCGCTCCTCATCCACCAGCCGCGCTACTCGATGTTCGATCGGCACATCGAAGACGGCCTGCTGCCGGTCCTCGAGGAGGTCGGCGCCGCGAGCATCGTCTTCTCCCCGCTCGCCCAGGGGCTGCTCACCGATCGCTACCTGTCGGGCGACATCCCCGCAGATTCGCGTGCGGCGACGAGCCGGTTCCTCTCCCCCGGCAAGATCAGCGACGACTACCTCTCGCGGGTACGCGGCCTCGACGCGATCGCACGCGAGCGCGGCCAGACCCTTGCGCAACTCGCCCTCGCCTGGGTGCTGCGGGAACCCCTGGTCGTGAGCGCCCTGATCGGCGCCTCGAGCGTTGCACAGCTCGAGCAGAACGTCGCCGCCCTCGACGCGCCGCCGCTCAGCGACGACGAGATCGCACGGATCGAGCCCTTCGCGGCACGAGACACGGCACTCGCCTGAATCGATGACGGGCGGTCCTCTCGGGTGATGGCGCTCCCGACCTCGACGTCGGTGGGTGCGCATACCCTCATGGCAGACGCAGGGCCGGCTGCACGATGAGAGGAATGACGTGTCCACCACCGCACTTTCCAGCCCCGCGCCGCCCGAGTCCCGCATCACGAGAGACCCGTCGCGAACCCCATCCACCCGCACCGAGCCCTTCCCGGTCGCCATGGCCGGGCTCACCATCACTCCCGTCGCGGCCGAACTGTGGCGCGTGTCACGAACCGGCGGGCCGGTGCTCGGGCATATCGCACATCGTGACGTCGACGGCCGTGCTCGCTACTCGGCACGGCGCATCATGAGCGGCGGTGTTCGAGCCTTGCCGCTCGGCGAGTTCTGGTCGCCGCGCGACGCTGCCGAATGCTTCCGCTGACGGCGCTAGCGACTCGTGATCGGGGCGCGCCGATCCGGGTGCGCTCGCAGCGGGCCACCGGCGATAGCCTGCCGACATGCAGTGGTGGAACGAGCTCATGTCCTGGATCACGTCGACCGCAGCACGGCCCGCCGTGCTGACCGCGATCGTGCTCTTCGTCGCGGTGCTCGCCGCAGGAATCCTCGCGGCCTGGATCGCGAGCGCGGCGGTGCGCCGCGTCGTCGCCCAGCGCGATCGCGAAGCGAAGACGGGCGCGATCGCGGCGCTCGTGGATGCCGCGACCGAGGCATCCGTGTGGAACTCGCTCACGCCCCAAGAGCAGGTGCTCGCCGATCGCATGGTGGGGCAGGCCGACATCGTGGTGCGCCTCCTGCCGATCCGCGGATCGGATGTCGCTGCGAACTGGGCCGCGCACCAGTTGCACGAGTTGAAGCGCGCATCCGCCACGTTCGGGTACCAGCTCGACCCCGCCGTCATCGAGTTCCGCGACCGCCTGCTCGAGTGGCAGCGGCATCCGGCACGCACCAGGAAGCAGTTCCAGGCTGACCTCGTGCGCTGGCGCAGCGAACGACAGGAACCCGAGCAGGCCGCGGCCGTCGCGCAGGACGCATGGATCGCCGAGCAGCACCACGAGCGTTATCAGGCGACGGCCTCACTCGATGCAGCATCCCGCGAACCGGCTTCGCGCACCGACACCGCGCCGACGCCGACACTCAACGACGCCAGGGCCTGACCCCGGCACCCCGCCTGCCCGCGCCGGCCGTGCCGGGGTGACCTTCATGCGCCTCAGATCCACCAGTCGTCGAACATCGAAACGGGCACGTCGCGCTTGTGCCTCGTCTGCAGGAACCGTTCCTCGATCTTCTCCGCGATGGCGGGATCGATCTCGCGGCCCTCGAGGTAGTCATCGATGTCGTGGTACTTCAGGCCCAGGTTCGCCTCGTCGGACTGGCCGGGATGCACGTCGAGGAGATCGGCGGTCGGCACCTTCGAGTACAACTGCTCGGGCGCACCGAGATACTGCAGGATGGCCCGGCCCTGGCGTTTCGTGAGGCCCGTGAGCGGGAGGATGTCGCTGCCGCCGTCGCCGAACTTCGTGAAGAACCCGGTGACCGCTTCAGCCGCGTGGTCGGTGCCGATGACGAGAAGCCGCGCCTCGCCGGCGAGTGCGTACTGGGCGATCATTCGCATGCGCGCCTTGACGTTGCCCTTGCCGAAATCGCTGAGCGGGGTTCCGGTCGCATCACCGTATTCCGCGGTGAGGCCGTCGACTCCACGTTCGATGTTGAAATCCACGGTCTCCGACGGCTGGATGAAGTCGAGCGCGAGCTGCGCATCGGACTCGTCGCGTTGCACGCCGTATGGCAACCGCACCGCGAGGAACTGCGCCGGATCACCCTCATCGGCGAGTTCGGTGACCGCGAGCTGGCAGAGTCGCCCCGCGACCGTGGAGTCCTGCCCACCGCTGATGCCGAGCACGAACCCGGCCGCACCGGTGGTGCGCAGGTAGGCCTTCAGGAACTCGATCCGCGATCGAACCTGTTCGGCAGGGTCGATGACGGGGCTGACGTGGAGTTCCGAGATGATTCTCGCCTGCAGGTCGCGCATTCCACGACGATACCGCCCGCCGTGTTTCGTGTGGGAAACAGGGCGCCGCGGCATCCGAAGGCCTCGAAGACCGGCTCGCTCGTCCGCTAGCATCGCGGCAGGCGCGCGTGCGTGCGCAACGATCACGGGGGTGCGGCGTGGAGTACTCGATCGGCACGTTGGTGCTCATCCCCGCGGTGGCCCTCGCGGCCCCGCTCCTGGTACAGGCCTTCCGGCGTTGGGTCGCGGTGCCGCTCGTCGTGTTCGAGATCGTGCTGGGCCTGCTCCTGGGCCCGGCGATGCTCGGCTGGATCGTGCCCGATGCGCTCGCGACCTTCTTCGCGGACTTCGGGCTGGCGATGCTCTTCTTCCTCGCCGGAAACGAGATCGACTTCCGTGCCATCCGTGGCAGGCCGCTCAGCCGCGCGGCGATCGGCTGGATCATCTCGCTCGCCGCCGGCATCGGCCTGGCCGCGCTCATCGCACCGCACCTCGCAGCGGCGGCGTTCGTCGGCATCGCCCTGACCTCCACCGCACTCGGCACGATCATGCCGGTGCTGCGGGATTCCGGAGACCTCAAGACGCCGTTCGGCATCGCCGTGGTGGCGCTCGGCGCGGTCGGCGAGTTCGGCCCACTGCTGGCCATCTCACTGTTCCTCAGCGGGCGTCAGCCGCTCGTCTCCGCGCTCGTGCTCGTCGGGTTCGTGCTCGTGGCCGGTCTCGCCATCTGGCTCGCGGCCAAGGGTGCGGGCCGGCACATGCATCGCATCATCGCCGCAACGATGCATACGAGCAGCCAGTTCGGCGTGCGTCTCGTGGTGCTCGTGCTCGTCGCCCTCGTGGGCCTCAGCGTGGTGCTCGATCTCGACATGCTCCTCGGCGCGTTCACCGCAGGAGTGCTCTACCGGCTGTTGCTGTCGGGGGCGCCCGAGCGCGACAGGGCGCTGGTCGAAGGCAAGATCGAAGCCCTCGGATACGGCTTCCTCGTTCCGATCTTCTTCATCTACACCGGCGTGACGTTCGATCTCGGCGCTCTCTTCGCCGACGCGCGCACGCTGGCGCTGCTCCCGATCGCACTGTTGGGGCTGCTCGCCTGCCGTGGTCTCCCGTCGATGCTGGCTGCGCCCGCTGGATCGAGTCGTCGCGACCTCGCAGCGACCGCGCTGTTCGGAGCCACCGGGTTGCCGATCATCGTCGCCGTCACCGCGATCGGCGTCGACGCCGGAGACATCACGAGCGGCACTGCGGCAGCGCTCGTCGGCGCCGGGATGCTCTCGGTGCTGCTCTTCCCGCTGATCGGGCTCACTCTTCGAAAGCGATCCGCGGATGCCGCGGACCCGCGCCCCGACGACGTGGCGAGCGTGCCGATGGAAGAATGAGCGATGGCTATGCTGTTGATGCGCCGGTTCACCGCCCCCCGTAGCTCAGTGGACAGAGCAGGTGGTTTCTACCCACTTGGTCGGGAGTTCGAATCTCTCCGGGGGGACGCGCCGCCCCATGGGCGGCTCGAGCGCGCGGCATCCGCTGTCCGAGGCCCCCGGTAGACTCGCCGCATGGCAACCCCGAGCGACCGACTGGTCTGGATCGACTGCGAGATGACCGGCCTCGATCTCGAGGTCGACGAACTGGTCGAGATCGCCGTCGTGATCACCGACTACGACCTGAATCCCGTCGACGCCGGCATCAGCATCGTCATCAAGCCCGATGCGAGCGCGCTCGAGTCGATGGGCGAGTTCGTCCGGGCGATGCACACCGAGTCGGGGCTCATCGAAGAGATCCCCAACGGCGTGAGTGTCGCCCAGGCCGAGTACGACGTGCTCGAGTACGTCCTGAAGCATGTGCCCGACGAGCAGAAGGCACCGCTGGCCGGCAATTCGATCGGCACCGACCGCGCCTTCCTCGTGAAGTTCATGCCTCGGCTCGATGCACACCTGCATTACCGCAATGTCGACGTGTCATCCATCAAAGAGCTGGCCAAGCGCTGGTACCCGCGGGCCTACTTCAACGCACCGGCGAAGAACGGCGGGCATCGAGCGCTCGCCGACATCCTCGAATCCATCCGCGAGTTGCACTACTACCGCAACGCGGTCTTCGTCCCCGAACCGGGTCCCTCCAGCCAAGAGCTGCAGGCGTTGGCGGCCTCCGTGGTGGACGAGTTCGAAGCCAAGGTGTAGTAAGCTCTTCTAGTTGCCTGATCGCTCCGGCGGTCGGCACATGGTGGGTATAGCTCAGTCGGTAGAGCGCCTGGTTGTGGTCCAGGAGGTCGCGGGTTCAAGCCCCGTTACTCACCCCAAGAGCGCACTGAGCGGAGCAGGTCGTGCAACTCGATGCCGAAGCGTTCGAGGCCCTCGTGGTCGACGAGCTCGACCAGCTCCCCGACGACATGGTCGACGGCCTCGAGAACGTCGTCTTCGTCGTCGAGGATCGACCCGAAGACGGCTCGCTCGACCTGCTGGGCATCTACGAAGGCGTCGCCCTCACCGAGCGCGACCGGTACGGCTTCGGCGAGATGCCCGACCGCATCGTGCTGTTCCGTGAACCCCTCCTTGCCATCGCTGCCGATGAAGCGCAGCTCCGCGACGAGATCCACGTCACCCTCGTACACGAGATCGCACACTTCTACGGAATCGACGACGACCGGCTGCACGACCTGGGCTGGGCGTGAACCGCACCGGGTTACGCTGAATCCATGAC
>DASSBT010000208.1:0-4040 GCA_035698465.1 Agromyces sp.
CGCGGGACAGCCGGTCGCCGGCCACGATCGCGCCGCCGACGCCGGTGCCGATCGTGAGCATGACCATGTCGCTCACGAGCCGGCCCGCACCGAAGCGGAACTCGGCCCAGCCCGCGGCATTCGCATCGTTGTCGACGACGACCGTGGCACCGACGCGGGCCTCGAGCTTCTCGCGGAACGGCTCGTTGCGCCAGTCGATGTTCGGTGCGTAGTACACGATCGATTGTGCGGCGTCGATGAAGCCGGCGGCGGCCACGCCCACCGCGGCGATCCGCTCGCCGTCGGAGAGCGAATCGATCATGGCCACGACCGCGTCCTCGAGCTGCCGGGCATCGCCGGCAGGGGTGGGAACCCGGTCGCTGCGAATGATCGCGCCGAACTCGTCGACGACCGCTCCGGCGATCTTCGTTCCACCGATGTCGATACCGATCGCGTGCACCAGGAAGCTGCCTTTCGAAGGGGGAGGCCGAATCGTCCCGGGGCCTCACGGCCGCACGAGCAACGACTAGAGTGTAGTAGACCAGATTGCCGAGGCTCGTGCAGACCCGAACCGCACGATCCTCCCCGGTGCCGAAGGAGCTACCGTGATCGAATTCGAGACCCCTGCCGTCGTCGCACCCGACCCCGACGCGAACACGACCGACCTCCTCGTGCAGCGGGTCGCTGCCACTCCCGACTCCGTGCTGTTCTCGCTGCCGACCGCTGACGGCGGCTGGTCGCCGGTCACCACCAAAGAGTTCTACGACCAGGTCATCGCACTCGCCAAGGGCTTCGTCGCCGCCGGCATCCAGCCGGGCGACAAGGTCGGCCTGATGTGCAAGACCCGCTACGAGTGGACCCTCATCGACTTCGCCATGTGGTTCGCCGGGGCGGTGCTCGTGCCGATCTACGAGACGAGCTCGCCTGCCCAGGTGAAGTGGAACCTCAGCGACTCCGACGCCATCGCGATCATCGTCGAGACCCCCGACCACTTCGCCCGGTTCGACGAGGTGCACCCCGAACTGCCGGCGATCCGCAGCGTCTGGCAGATCGACCTCGGCGACCTCGACAAGCTCACGGCCGCAGGCGCAGGCGTCACCGATGAAGAGATCGAGCGTCGTCGCAACCTCGCCGTCGGCTCCGACATCGCGACGCTCATCTACACGTCGGGTTCAACCGGCAAGCCCAAGGGCTGCGTGCTCACCCACTCCAACTTCGTGGAGCTCTCGCGCAACTCCGCGGTCGCCCTGAAAGAGGTCGTGGCCGCCCCTGAAGGCGCGTCGACGCTGCTGTTCATCACCACCGCGCACGTGTTCGCCCGGTTCATCGCAGTGCTCTCGGTGCACGCCGGAGTCCGCGTCGGTCACCAGCCCGACACGAAGCAGCTTCTCCCCTCGCTCGGCACGTTCAAGCCGACCTTCCTCCTCGCCGTGCCGCGGGTGTTCGAGAAGGTCTACAACGTGTCAGAGCAGAAGGCCGAGGCCGGCGGAAAGGGCAAGATCTTCCGTGCTGCCGCCGACACCGCGGTCGCCTACTCCATGGCCCAGGGCGACGGCAAGATCCCCTTCGGCCTGAAGGTCAAGTTCGCCCTGTTCGATCGGCTCGTCTACGGCAAGCTCCGCACCGCGATGGGCGGCAACGTGAAGTACGCGGTCTCAGGCTCAGCGCCGCTCGGCCCTCGCCTCGGTCACTTCTACCACGCCCTCGGCATCACCATCCTCGAGGGCTACGGCCTGACCGAGACCACCGCGCCGGCGACGGTCAACCTCGCGACGAAGTCGAAGATCGGCACGGTCGGCCCTGCGCTCCCGGGCGTGGCGGTGCGCATCGCCGACGACGGCGAGATCGAGGTGAAGGGCATCGATGTCTTCAAGGAGTACTGGAAGAACCCCGAGGCGACGGCCGCGGCGTTCGACGGTGAGTGGCTGAAGACGGGCGACCTCGGCTCCTTCGACAGCGACGGGTTCCTGACCATCACCGGCCGCAAGAAGGAGATCATCGTCACGGCCGGCGGAAAGAACGTTTCGCCCGCCGCGCTCGAAGACCCGATCCGGGCGAACCCGCTCGTTGGCCAGGTCGTCGTCGTCGGCGACAAGAAGCCCTTCATCTCGGCCCTCGTGACGCTCGACCCCGAGATGCTGCCGGTCTGGCTGAACAACAACGACGAAGACGCCGGCATGAGCGTCGAAGAGGCCACGACGAACGCGGCGGTGCTCGCCGAGGTGCAGCGGGCGATCGACGCGGCCAACGAGAACGTGTCTCGTGCCGAGTCGATCCGCAAGTTCACGATCCTCCCGATCGAACTCACCGAGGCGAGCGGTCACCTCACGCCGAAGCTCAGCATCAAGCGCAACGTGATCCTCGACGACTTCGCGGGCGAGATCGAGTCGATGTACTCCGGCGCTCCCGCCACTGAGGGCCACTCGATCGTGCATTGATCGTCGTATGAGAAGTAAAGAGCCTCGCGGCAGATCCGCGAGGCTCTTCTTCATCTCCCGGCGCACGCGATTCCCGGGTTTCTGCGGCTGGAGCCGCACCAACCGGGAGTTCGGCCCGGTCAGAACCAGTCGGACTCGCGCACCGCCCGCATCGCGGCCCGTCGTTCGTCCTTCTCCAGGCGATCGAGGTAGACGAGGCCGTCGAGATGGTCGACCTCGTGCTGCAGCATCTGCGCCATGAGGCCTGAGCCCGAGAGCTCGACCTCGTTGCCGTCGAGGTCGAGGCCTCGAACGCGCGCGAACGGGTGCCGCGGGGTCTTCTGCCAGAGGCCGGGCACCGAGAGGCATCCCTCGTCGATGAGTTCGGGCTCACCCGACACCTCGGTGATGACCGGATTCAGGATGTACCCGATGTCACCGTCGATGTTGTAGCTGAATGCGCGGACGTTGACCCCGATCTGCGCTGCTGCGACCCCGGCCCTGCCGGGGAGTCGCACGGTATCGAGGAGGTCGGCCACGAGGGCGCGCACACCGTCGTCGATCTGTTCGACGGGGGCGGAGACGGTCTTCAGGACTGGATCGCCGAACAGGCGAATGGGACGTTCGGGCAACGAATCTCCGTTCAGTGCCCGCGGTCGGCGGGCAGGCCTTCCACGACGAGTGCTGCGAGCTCGCGCGCAGCATGCTGCGTGACGGGACGCAGCTCATGCCAGTTCACGACGGAACCTGCTGCGAGCTGCGGGTCGTAGGGAATGCGCACGATCTCACGCACCCGAGACTGGAAGTGCGCCTCGATCTCGTCGACCTTGACGAGATGGGTGCCCTGGGTGGCGAGGTTGATCGCGACCACCGCATTGCGCACCAGTTCGCCGAAGCCATTCGCCTCGAGCCAGGTGAGGGTCTCGGAGGCCAGTCGCGCCTCGTCGACGCTGCCGCCCGAGACGATGACGACCGAGTCGGCGCGCTGCAGCGTCGCGCGCATCACGGAGTGCACGATGCCGGTGCCGCAGTCGGTGAGCACGAGCGAGTAGTACCGCGCCGCGAGCCCGGCGACGACGTTATAGTCGTTGTCGTCGAACGCTTCGGAGAGCGTCGGGTCGGTGTCGGACGCGAGGATGTCGAGGCGCGTCTCGTCTCGTGAGACGAAGCGCGAGAAGTCGGTGTACCCGCCGATCGAGGACGCCTTGGTGACGACGTCGCGCACCGTCTCGCGGGTCTGCCGATCGACGCGTTCGGCGAGGGTGCCGCGGTCGGGGTTCGCGTCGATCGCGATGACGCGGTCGTCACGTGCGTCGGCGAGGGCCATGCCGAGGAGCGCCGTGATCGTCGTCTTGCCGACGCCGCCCTTGCGGGTGAGCACCGGGATGAACCGCGCGCCGCCCTCGAACCGCTTCTGGATGCGGGCGCTCAGCTCCTTGTGGGCGCGTACCTTGGCGGAGTCGCCGAGGTTGACGAGATGCAGTGACGCCTCGTAGAGGAATCGGTTGAGGCCGCCGTGCGGCGCCGGACGCGTGGTGCGGTTCAGGTCGATCAGCCGATCTGCGGTGAGCGACTCCGATGTCTCGGGAAGCTCCGCGGGCAACTGCGACTCCTCCGAGGCCTCGACCACGGCGACGTGGCTGC
>DASSBT010000209.1:0-14000 GCA_035698465.1 Agromyces sp.
ACCTCGCCGACGCCCGATCCGATCCTCGCGGCGACCAAGGCCGTCGACGGCGGGGCCGGCGTGTTGCACATCGTGAAGAACTACACCGGCGATGTGCTGAATTTCGAGACAGCGGCCGACCTGGCCTCGGCCGAGGGCATCAACGTGCGTGCGGTGGTCACGAACGACGACGTCGCCGTCAAGGACTCCCTCTACACGGCCGGCCGGCGCGGCGTCGGCGGAACCGTGCTCGTCGAGAAGCTCGCGGGTGCAGCAGCCGAGCGCGGCGACTCGCTCGACGAGGTCGCAGCCGTCGCCGAGCGCGTCAACGAGAACGTCCGCTCGATGGGCCTCGCCCTCACGCCGTGCATCGTGCCGCACGCCGGTGAACCGAGCTTCACGCTCGCCGAGGATGAGATCGAGATCGGTATCGGCATCCACGGCGAGCCCGGCCGCGAGCGTATCAAGCTCGAGCCGGCCGACGGCCTCGTCGATCGCCTGATCGATCCGGTGCTCGACGACCTGGCGGTCGCCGACGGCGAGCGCGTGCTGCTCTTCGTGAACGGCATGGGCGGAACCCCGCTGATCGAGCTCTACATCGCCTATCGCCACGCCGTCGAACGGCTCGAGGAGCGCGGCATCACCATCGCGCGATCGTTGGTGGGCAACTACATCACGTCGCTCGAGATGCAGGGGATGTCGATCACCCTGCTGCGGCTCGACGACGAGATGATCGAGCTGTGGGATGCCCCGGTGCAGACCGCGGCACTCCGGTGGGGACGATAGGGAGGCACCTGTGGGACTGGACATCACGTGGGCAGTGGACTGGGTCAGGCGGAGCGCCGACGTCATCGCTGATCAGCGGATCGAACTGATCAGGCTCGATCGCGAGATCGGCGACGGCGACCATGGCGAGAACATGGATCGGGGCTTCCAGGCGGTGCTTCCGAAGCTCGACGACCTCCCGGCAGGGTCCACTCCCGGTGACGTCCTGAAGCTCGTCGCGACGACGCTCATCTCGACGGTGGGTGGCGCTGCAGGGCCGCTCTATGGCACCGCATATCTCAAGGCCGCGGTGGCGGCCGGCTCGGCGACCTCGCTCGACGGCCCCGCGATCGCCTCGGTACTCACCGCAGCGCGCGACGGCATCGTGCTGCGCGGCAAGGCCGAGTCCGGTGACAAGACCATGATCGATGCCTGGACCCCAGCCGTCGACGCTGCAGATGCCGCCGCATCGGATGGTGCGGATGCCGCGACCGTGCTCGTGGCGGCGGCCGATGCGGCCGAGGCGGGAGCACTCGCGTCCGAACCACTCGTCGCTCGCAAGGGCCGTGCGAGCTACCTCGGCGAACGTTCGGCGGGCCACCGGGATCCGGGTGCCCAGTCGACGGCGCTGCTCCTGCGGGCTGCAGCCGACACCGCCGCGGCCGCTGCGGGGGCGTGAGATGGCGGCATCCGGCAACGTCGGCGTGGTCTTCGTGTCGCACTCCGCACGCATCGCCGAGGGCCTCGTCGACCTGGCGCGCCAGATGGCGCCGTCTGCGGCGCTCATCGCGGCCGGCGGCACCGACGACGGACGGATCGGCACGAGCTTCGACCTCGTGAGCGCCGCGATCGCCGACGCAGATTCGGGTGCGGGCGTCGCGGTGCTCTGCGATCTCGGGTCGGCCATCCTGACCGCAGAGACCGCACTCGACTTCCTCGATGACGACGTGCGCGCCCGCGTGCGCATCGTCGATGCGCCGCTCGTCGAAGGGGGAGTGGCTGCGGCCGTGGCCGCCGAAGCGGGTGAGGCGCTCGAGCAGGTGGTCGCCGCCGCCGAGTCGGCGCGCGGCGTGGCCGTTCCGGCTGACGATGCGGCCGCGGCATCCGCAGCTCGGGTATCGACGCCGGCCCGATCGCGCACGGTGACGCTCGTGAACGCCGATGGATTGCACGCCCGGCCGGCCGCCGAGCTCGTGAAGCTCGCGAGCACGTTCCCGCAGCGGGTGACCGTGAACGGAACGGATGCGAAGAGCCTGCTCGGCATCATGTCGCTCGGACTCACGAAGGGTGCGACCGTCGAGATCGCGAGCGAGGACCCAGAGGGGCTCGCCGCGGTCGAGGCGATCGCCGCGCTGGCCGAGTCGGGGTTCGGCGAGCACTGAGGCTCGCGCCGCGTCAGTTGCCGCCGGCGACTCGGATGTCGGCACCCGACGTGTACGAGGCATCCGCTGAGAACAGGTAGGCGACGGCACCTGCGATCTCATGCACCTCGCCCGGGCGTCGCATGGGGATGTTGGGCGCGCGCTCGTCTGGTGCGTTCGGGCGCCCCGCCGCGGCGTGGATCTCGGTGCGTGTCGTTCCGGGTGACACGGTGTTGACGCGCACGCCGACCGGCCCGAACTCCTTCGAGGTGCCGGTGGTGAGCGCGTTGATCGCGGCCTTGCTCATCGAGTAGGGGATGTACGTATTCGGGGCGCCACTGGTGGCGGCGCCCGAGGAGATGTTGACGATACAGCCGCCGGGGCCGCCGCGATCCGTGGCCATGTGCCCGATCGCCGCGCGGGTCAGCACGATGGGGGCGAGCACGTTCACGCGGAAGAGGAGCTCGGACTCCTCGGTCGTGCCGTCGAGGAAGCCGCCGATGCGGCCGGTGATGCCTGCGTTGTTCACGAGTCCGTTGATGGTGCCGAACTCGGCGATCGCATCGGGCACGATCGACGCCGCTCGTTCGAGATCGCCAAGGTCGGCGCGCAGGAGCAGCACACGGGCACCGGATGCCTCGCACGCGCGCACGACCGCAGCGGCATCCTGTTCGCGCGAACGGTAGGTGAGCACCAGGTCGTGGCCGTCGGCGGCGAGTCGTTCGGCGATCGCTGCGCCGATTCCCCGGCTGGCGCCCGTGATGATCGTGACCGGGCGGGCTGCGGCATCCATCATGCTCCAACTGTAGGCGCGGTATCCGCCGGCCGCCGATGACGTTCGGTCGTGCCCGGTGCCAGACGTGGCCGGACGGACATCCGGCGTCAATCGGCGCGGCTCTGGCGCAACGGAGGGGAGCGGGCTACCATCGGGCGCATGGCACGCGACGAGGCGAGCCCGCCAGAGGGCAACACGTTCACCCGATTCTTCGACCGGGTCGAACGGGCGCTGCTACCCGCGCTCGGTCCGACGCCCAACCCCGAGGAACGCGAGGATGACGCGACGCCGGTCGACCAGCGTCCGTGTCCGATCTGCGGTCATCCCATGTTCGAGCACGTCGTCGACCACTCGACGCCCAACACCGTGCTGGTGTGTCCGACCGACGAGCGATTGCCCGAGCATGACGAAACCACTCCGCTCAACGAGCTCGGGATGCCCCTGACCGAGCACCGACGCGAGAAGCACGAGGATCGCCGCGAACACGACTGACCCGCAGTGGGTTCTCGGTTCGGTCGATCGACGTGCGCGTCGTGCGATCGTGGCGCGGTCGCTGCGTCATTGCGCCGATGCCGCCCAGGTCGACGGGTCGAGGAGCCGGAGTCGATCCGGGTCGGCGAGTACGTCGATCGCGACGATGAGCCCGTCGCTGACGGTGAATGCCATCACCGAGACGGGCGCGTGCTGCGGCACCACGACGACGCCCGGTGCGCCGTTGATGAAGACCCGCCGAGCGAACGGAGCGAGCCCCGCATACGTGACCGCGTTGCCGGCGACCTCCTGTGCGCCTCGGAGCGACACGGATGCCGCGGGCCGCCCGGCGCCGCCGTCTGAGCGAAGCACGACATCGGGATGCAGCACCGCCACGAGCGCAGAGAGATCGCCGTCGCGGGACGCCGCGAAGAACGCGTCGACGGCCTCGCGCTGCCTCGCCGGGTCGCGGTCGGGCGTCGGTGCCTGACGCACACGGCGACGCGCGCGGCTCGCGAGTTGGCGCGTGGCAGCGGGAGTTGCGGGGATGATCGCGGCGATCTCGTCGAACGGCACGGCGAACGAGTCGTGCAGCACGAACGCCAGGCGCTCCGCGGGAGTGAGCGTGTCGAGCACGACGAGCATGGCAAGGCCCACCGAGTCGGCGATCACGGCCTGCTGCTCGGGATCGGCGCCGTCTGCGCGACTGACGATCGGGTCGGGCATGTGCACGCCGTAGGGCTGCTCGGCGCGCGTCCGGCGCGATCGGAGCAGGTTCAGGCAGACCCGCGCAAGCACCGTCGTCAACCAACCGCCGAGATTCTCGACGTCGTCGGTGCCGGCGCGACTCGCTCGAAGCCACGTCTCCTGGACCGCGTCATCCGCCTCGCTGAGCGACCCCAGCATGCGGTACGCCACCGCACGAAGGTGCCCTCGATGCGCTTCGAAGTGCTCTGTCAATACGTCGAGTTCGCTCATCACTCACCGCATGGTTCGGATCGGCTGATGCGATGTCGCCCGATCGATTCTGGCAGGTCGTCGTCGCGGCATCCGAGATTCGATGCAGAGCGGGGGAGCGGCTCTCCCTGCCACTTTCAATCTATAGCGGGGCAGGGGGCTTGCCGCAAGACCCGGGTCGTGCCCGAGAATCATTCATCGTGACTCAGACCACCAGCGCGTTCGCGATTCCCGACCGACTCTCGGCCAAGGCCGACCCGGCACTGATCGCCGGCGACGAGCAGCACTTCGCCGCCATCGCCGAGGCCCTCGAACAGTCGATCGCCGAGTTGTCCGATCGTCTCGATGCGCAGCGCAGGTCCCCGGGCGGCATCGGCCAGGAGGCCATGGACCGCGACATCGAGATCCACCGCTTGACCGCTCGCCTGCGGGCGCTGCGACGGTTCAGCCTCGATCTCTGCCTCGGTCGCATCGTCGGCACCGAAGATCCAGAACCCGTGTACATTGGGCGACTCAGCCTGACGGATGGCGCGGGCCGCCGGCTTCTGCTGGACTGGCGGGCGCCGGCCGCCGAGCCGTTCTTCGCAGCGACCCACGCCACCCCGATGGGCCTGGCGAGTCGCCGCAGATACCGTTGGACCCACGGGAGGGTCAGTGACTACTGGGACGAGGTGTTCAGCGCGGATGGGCTCGAAGGACACGCCGCCCTCGACGACCAGTCCGCCTTCATCGCCACGCTCGGGAGCAGCCGATCGCCCCGGATGCGCGATGTGCTCGGTACCATCCAAGCCGACCAGGACGCCATCATCAGGGCAGGATCGCGCGGCGCTCTCGTCGTCGACGGCGGCCCTGGCACCGGAAAGACCGTCGTGGCGCTGCACCGCACCGCGTATCTCCTCTACTCCGACCCTCGCCTCGGGCACCGGCGAGGTGGGGTGCTGTTCGTCGGTCCGCACCAGCCCTACCTCGACTATGTCGCCGACGTGCTTCCCGGTCTCGGCGAGGAGGGCGTGGAGGCCGCCACGTTGCGCGATCTCGGTCCCGAAGGACGCACGGCGTCGATCGACCCCGAAGGCGACGTGGCTCGGCTGAAGTCGTCAGCGGAGCTCGTGAGTGCAATCGAGCGGGCCGTGCGGTTCTACGAGGAGCCCCCGCTCCATGAGCTGGCCATCGAGACCGAGTGGGCGGATGTCTGGCTCGACGCGGATGACTGGGCGGAGGCGTTCGAGGCGCGAGAGCCGGCTACCCCGCACAATGACGCGCGTGATCAGATCTGGGATGGGCTGCTGACGATCCTGGTCGACAAGCATGACGACGTGTCGCCCGATCTGGTTCGCCGGTCGCTGCAGCAGAACACGGACCTGCGAACGGCGTTCAACAGGGCATGGCCGGTGCTCGATCCCGCTGGAGTCGTCGGCGATCTGTGGTCGGTACCCGCGTACCTGCGGACGTGCGCTCCCTGGTTGAGTTCCGATGAGGTGCAGCTGCTGCAGCGCGAGGACCCGAGGGCGTGGACGGTCTCCGATCTTCCACTCCTGGATGCGGCCAGGCAGCTGATCGGCGACCACGAGGCGTCGCGCCGCAGGCGTCGACAGGAGGCGGCGGTCGTGGCCGAGCGCGAACGCATGGCCGACGTCGTGGGGGACCTCATCGCCGCCGACGACTCCGAGATGCTCGTGATGTCGATGCTGCGCGGACAGGACCTGCAGAACACCCTGGTGGATGATGCGGCATTGCCGGGCGCCGACCGCGACGAGCTCGCCGGTCCGTTCGCGCACATCGTGGTGGACGAAGCCCAGGAACTGACCGACGCCGAGTGGCAGATGCTACTGCGCCGCTGCCCCTCCCGGAGCTTCACCATCGTCGGGGACCGCGCCCAGGCCAGGCACGGGTTCACGGAGTCCTGGCGGGAACGTCTCGCACGCGTCGGGTTCACCAGCATCGAGCTGGCCTCGCTGAGCATCAACTACCGCACGCCGGAGGAGGTCATGGCGGCAGCTGAACCGGCGATCCGCGCCGCCCTGCCGGATGCCAACGTCCCGACATCCATCCGCAGCAACGGCATGCCCGTGCTCCACGGCGCCGTCGATGAGCTGGACGGGATCCTCGATGCCTGGCTCGCCGGGCATGCCGACGGGATCGCGGGCGTCATCGGCGCCGGCGCCGTCGAGGGCGGCAACTCCCGAGCGACGCCCCGCGTCCGATGGCTGACGCCCGAGCTGTCGAAGGGGCTCGAGTTCGATCTCGTGGTGCTGCTCCGACCCGAGACGTTCGGCACGGGGATCGAGGGGGCCGTCGACCGATACGTCGCGATGACGCGTGCAACTCAGCAGCTCGTCATCCTCACGCCTCGTTGAGCGCTGGTTACCGATCGGCAAGGCACACGCTCGACCGCACCGGAACCGTTCTCGCTCGGTCTCGTCGGTCCCGGGATTTCATGGGAGCGCCACATGGTGTCGAGTGGCGTAACGAGCGACGATCGTCTGAGCTGCCTCGTCGATGGTGTGGAGCGCCTCTTCATCAGTGAGCGACCAGTCGCCGTGGACGAGGCGGGGCCAGAACACGACGGTGGCGATCATGCCGAGGAACTGCGCCGCTGCTACGTCGAGGTCGTTCACGTTCGCGGTTCCCTGCGTGTTCGCCGCCTCGAAGTAACGCCTGAGCGCGCTGAGCACGGGCAACGTGCCGAAATCGAAGGTCCGCTGGCGCAGTTCTGGGAACCTCGCGGATTCAGCGATCACGGCCCGGATCAGGTCGGCCATTCGGGGCCGGGACAGCAACTCCGCGTACGCCATGCCAAGACTGACCAAGCCCGCATGGAAGTCTCCGGACGGTGGATCCAACGGCGCGGAGTCCGTCGTGTCGCCCGCCGCGAGCACCGCTGCCTCGAAGAGCTCCGCCTTCGTCGGGAACTGTTTGAACAGCGTCGCCTTCGAGACGCCGGCATTGTCGGCGACTCGCGCCAGCGAGGTCCGGTCGTAGCCGAGTTCGAGGAACAGGCCGGTGGCAGCCTCGAGGATCGCCGCACGGTTGGTGGCAGCGACCTGTCGATGGTACGCAGAGAGCTCGCGTGGCATCCGTCCAGTATGGCACGGAGGCGAGTCGGTTGACTCACTACAGGTCGTTCGGTACTCTCGTAGAGGTGAGTCGATCGTCTCGCCTCAATGATGAACGCATCATCTGCCCGAGGAGGAGCGATGTCGAAGGTACTCATTCATGCGACGGTGACCGTGGATGGATTCATGGCCGACGTGGACGGAGGGGTCGACTGGATGAACGGGTTCCCGGCGGCTCCTGAGGACGAAGACGTCGTCGGGAGGGTCGTGCAGGAACTCGGCGCCGTCGTCGGAGGCGCGAACACGACGCAGACGATAGAAGACGGAGAAGTTCCCTACGGGGGCATGGTCAAGGTGCCCGTGTACCTGATGACCCACAGTGCTCATGAGCCGATCGAGAAGGACGGCGTCACGTACACCTTCGTCGTCGATGACCTCACGCAGGCCGTTGAGTCCGCCAAGCAGGCAGCGGGGGAGAAGTGGGTCAGCGTGCTCGGAGGCAGCATCTCGAGACAATGCCTCGAACTCGGACTCGTCGATGAGATCCAGCTGCACGTCGTGCCGATCCTCCTCGGAGAAGGGATTTCGCTCTTCACTGGACTGAGCAGGCGTATCAAGCTGGAACGCGTCGAGACATCGGCGTTCGCCAGCGAAGTTCACCTTCGGTACCGCGTCGTTGCATAGACGAGTCTGGGAGTCGCCCCGACCGTCGGGACCGCGTCCTCGCGGGCAGGAGAGGGCACCATGCGTCAATCTCCCCGAATGGACGATCAACTGAACCGACATAATGTGCATTATCGGCGCTATCTGGTTCGCCCGTTACGAGTGCTGCGAGAACCCGATCGTCGGCGCCCTCTCAGCGATCCGGCACCGCCGATGTCGGTGCTCCGTGCGAGCGTTGAGCCATGGAAACCATTCGACGCATTCGCCCAGACGGTCTCGTCTCGAGCCCGGCCTTCAGCCACGTCGCCATCGTTCCGCCAGGTTCCACCACCATCTATGTCGGCGGCCAGAACGCGGTCGATGCCAACGGTTCGCTCGTCGGCGAGGGCGACGTGGCCGCACAGTCCGTGCGCGCCATGGAGAACGCGAAGACTGCGCTCGCCGCGGCCGGTGCGACCCTCGCCGACGTCGTTCAGTGGACGGTGCTCTTCGTCGACGGCGCCGACCTTGCTGCCGGCTACGGGGCGATCGCCTCAGAGCTCGCCACCGAAGAGCCGGCACTCGTGACGGCGGCGCGTGTCGCCGGACTCGGAGTCCCGGGTGCGCTCATCGAGATCGCCGCGGTGGCTGCCGTACTGCGATGAACACGACCAGGGGTCGGCTTGATCTCGATGATCAGCCGACCGCCTTGCGAACGAGCTCTGCGACCTTCTTCTCCACCGCAGGCGTCCAGTCGCGCACCGCGAAGCCGACGGGCCACATGTCTCCATCGTCGAGGTTGGCCTTGTCTTCGAAGCCGAGCGTTGCGTAGCGCGTCTTGAACTTCTTGGCCGGCTGGATGAACACGACCATCTTGCCCTTGGCGTTCGCATACCCGGGCATCCCGTAGTACGTCTTGGGCATCAGGTCGGGGGCGACCTCGTTGACCACCTTGTAGAGTCCCTCGGCGAGCACCTTGTCTTCGGGCTCCAGTTCGTCGATCGCGTCCCGCAGCAACTTCTCGCCCGCGGCGCGGTTCTTACCGGCCTTCTCCTGTTCGCGGAGTTCCTTCGCGCGCTGCTTGACCGCATCGCGCTCGTCCTTGCTCAGTCCCTTGGAGTCTTCGGTCTTGGCCATTTGGCTTCTCCTTCTGGATTCGTGTCGTTGACCTGGAGTCGTGTCCTTTGCCGCCGCGCTTGCGGCGTCCGTCGTGCTCAGTGCGCCGCGCGCTGCTCCTGGATGCGCACCATGTTGCCCGCGGGGTCGCGGAACGCGCAGTCGCGAACGCCGTACGGCTGGTCGATCGGCTCCTGGGCGACTTCCGCTCCGGTCGCCTGCACCTGCTCGAAGACGCCGTCGACGTCGGAGGTGGCGAGCACGATGCTGGCGTAGCTGCCCTTCGCCATCATCTCGGCGATGGTGCGCCGCTCGTCCTCGGTGATACCGGGGTCGGCGGCCGGCGGGTGGAGCACGATGGAAGTTCCCGGCTGATCGGCCGGGCCGACCGTGATCCAGCGCATCCCGTCGTATCCGACGTCGTTGCGCACCTCGAAACCGAGGGCGTCGCGGTAGAAGTTCATCGACGTCTCAGGATCGGAATGTGGAAGGAACGTGTACTGAATCGTGATATCCATGACCGTCACGCTAGCGGCGAGTCCGTCGGTCGCGCTTCTCGATTCCTGATCGGTCTGGTCACGCGTTTCGCGAGGACCGACGGCACACCTGGCAGCGGGTGGGCCGCCTGCCGCCGGTAGACGCTCGGCGGCACACCCGCCAACTCCGTGAACCGCGTGCTGAAGGTGCCGAGCGACGTGCACCCCACCTCGAAGCAGACCTCCGTCACGCTGAGGTCGCCGCGCGACAGCAGTGCCATTGCGCGCTCGATGCGGCGCGTCATCAGGTACGAGTACGGCGACTCACCGTAGGCGAGCTTGAACTGCCGGCTGAGATGTCCGGCGGACATGTTCACGCCGCGTGCGAGTGCCTCGACATCGAGCGGCTGCGCATACTCCCGGTCGATGCGATCTCGAACGCGTCGCAGCCTCGCGAGGTCGTCGAGGTTCGGCGCTGCGGATGCCGCGGGCCTGCTGTTCACCTGCGCGATGCTGCCATGGCGAATCGCGATTGTCCAGTCATGCGGGCAGGGTCGTGTACTGGACGACGGCGACCTCGCGAGCGTGGGCGATCTCGCTCTCCGTGGCTGCTCCCGACGACTCGATCGACTCCGTCCAGCGCGCGATCGAGCCGCGATTGAACTCGATCACCTCGGGTGAGTTCGCGGCCTCGAGCGGGTCGCCCGTGCTCATTCCTCGCAGGTGGATGCCGAGTCCGAGCAGCGCGCCGTCCCACCCGGGCCCGACGAACAGGGCGCCGGCTCCGCTGCCGGCCATCGCGAGCGGCACGGTGTGGGTCAGCTCGACGGTTGTCGTTCCCGACGCCTCTGCCAGTCGCACGTCGACGATGCTGTCGGGCCCTCCGAAGGTCACCTCGAGCCGAGCGGGTCGTTCGCAGTGCCGGATGTCGCCGCCGGCGTTGCCCTCGAGCTGGAAACTCCCGCCGACCTCGAGGTCTCCGCTCACCGGGTAGAACCATCGCGGGAGCCGCTCGGGGCTGGTGAGTGCGTCCCACACGTCGACGGCGTCGGCATCGTACGTGCGTGTCAGCGAGACGGACACGGTGTCGCTGACCTCATCGCGAGCCACACGGCGGTGGATCGCGGCGAGTTCTTCGAGCATGTCGAACATCGGTCATTCCTCCTCTGTCTTGGGTTCGGTGCGCCGCTCCCGGCGCCCTCTGGCGAGCTCGGTGCCCAATGCGTCGAGCCGTTGGTTCCAGAACTGTCGGAAGGGCTGAAGCCATCGGTCGACATCCTGGAGCGGGCCGGCGTCGACGGAGTACAGGCGACGCGTGCCCTCCGCGCGCACGTGGGCGAAGCCGTTCTCCCGCAGCACCCTGAGGTGTTGCGACACGGCAGGCTGGCTGATGCCGAACTCGTCGCGGATGACCGACACGACCTCCCCCGACGTGTACTCGTCGTCGACCAGCAGTTCCAGGATTCGCCGCCGGACCGGGTCGCCGAGAACGTCGAATGCGTGCATGTGAAGAACAGTATCAGTAATCGCTTATATAAGCAAGAGATTTTGATACATCATCGCCACTCCCCTGCCTGTGGCATGCACACGAGCAGGAAGACGCGAGACGACGCGCCGCACTCACATCCAACACTCAGGCGATGCGGAGTAATAGCCTGAGTGATGCAACGCACTCCGTCGTCGCCTCAGAAAGGACATCTCATGTCTTCGCCGCAGTCCAACACGCTCTTCGCCTCGTTCTCGCTGGATTCGGCGAACCTGTCGAAGGAAGCCACCAACGTGGTGCGCACGACGCTCGGCATTTCAGGCGCCGTCGCACTCATCGTCGGTCTCCTCATCACCTTCTGGCCGAAGAACTCGGCGGTCGTGCTCACGGTGATCCTCGGCATCTACCTCATCATCGCCGGTCTCGCGTACGTCGGCCTCGGGATCTTCTCGAAGGGCATCTCGGGCGGGGCCAGGGCGCTCGACATCATCCTCGGCGTGCTGTTCGTGATCGGCGGGGTGCTGGCAGTTGCCAACCCCACGGAGAGCGCCGTCGTGGTGGGCATCTTCCTCGGCGTCCTGATCGGCATCCTCTGGATCGTCGAGGGAATCGTCGCCCTGGTGCAGTCGAGCGACGCCCCCTCACGTGGCTGGGCGATCTTCTTCGGCATCCTCAGCATCATCGCCGGCATCGTGCTGCTGTTCTCGCCGCTCTACGTCGTGGTGCTGTGGTGGATCCTGGGCATCGGCCTGATCGTGCTCGGCATCATGCAGATCGTGCGTGCGTTCAGCTTCGGTCGCGGCGCGAAGGCCGCGACCGCGTAGATCGGATGCCACGAAGGCCGGTCTCCTCGTCGATGGAGGCCGGCCTTCGTCGTGCGCGGTGCGAACGCGGGGTCAGCTCTCGCGCGCGAATCCCGAGGTGTCACCCACGTAGCGGGTGTGGTCGGCCGGCACCGGGTCGACCGCGGCCGACGCGACCTCCGCCGCGAATTCCGAGACGTTGTAGAGGCGACCGGCGTCGTGCTTTCGGGCCTGGATGGCACCGGGATTCGCCCGCTCCAGGAGGGTTGCCGTGATGGTTCCCTCGATCATGTCTCCCGACACCACCACGAACTCGTATCCGGCAGCCTCGAGCTCGGGCAGCTTGGCACGAAGCGCGTCTTCGCCGGCGCGCTTCGAACGTGCAACGGGTTCGTACTCGGGCATCGTCGGCGTGGTGTTGATGAAATGCGCCTGGTGGCTCGTGACGAAGACGATGCGGGCGCCATCGGCGAGATGCGGCAGCGCACCCTCGAGCACGTTCACCTGGGCATCCCGATTCAGGCGCATGGCGTAGTCATCGCCCATGCCCGACTCCATGCCGCCCGAGGCGTTCAGCACGAGCACGTCGATGCGTCCGAGCTCGGAAACCGTGCGCTCGAACATCTCGGCGACGGATGCCGCATCGGTGAGGTCTGCCCCAACGGCGATCGCCCGCCCGCCCGCGCCCGTGATCGCTGATACGACCTTTTCGGCACGCGGCGCCTTGCTGCGATAGTTCACGACGACTGCGGCGCCCGCGTCGGCGAGATAGCGCACGGTGTCGGCGCCGATACCGCGCGATGAGCCGGTCACCAGGGCGACGCGACCGTCGAGCGATCCGGGTGCGAGTGGATTGGTCACAGCGGGAACTCCTCATGGCTCTCTGAGTCGGACCCGGGGGCCCTGGCGGTACGCCGAACCGAGACTATCAACTCCCCCGGCGCGGCATCCGTGCTGCTAGTTTCGAGGCGAGCCACGTGCAGAAGGAGGCCGACGTGGACGTGCTGACCCAGTACGCGTGGATCGTCTGGTTGGTGCTGATCCTCGCGTTCGCGACGATCGAGGTGTTCACCCTCGAGATGACGTTCCTGATGCTCGCCCTCGGCAGTGTCGCGGGGCTCGTCTCGGGCCTCTTCGGCATTGCCTGGTGGGTGCAGTTCATCATCGCCGCCGTCGTCGCGGGTGCGCTCATCCTGACATTGCGACCCCCACTGCTCCGGATGCTGCGACGAGGCGACGCCACACACCGCACCATCGATGCCCTCGTCGGCAGCGAAGGCTACGTCATGCGCGAGGTCACGCCGTCGGGCGGGAGGATCCGCGTGTCGAGCGGTGAGGTCTGGAGCGCTCGCCTGTCGCCCATCACCGAACAGGTTGCCGTGCCCATCGGGGCGAGTGTGCTCGTCACCGGTGTCGACGGGGCGACGGCCGTCGTCGTCGCCATCGAGCGCAGCGCCGCTGGCTGACCTCGGCCCGGGCTCCGGTGATAGGTTTCAAGCAGAAGACGTCGAAGGGGCGATCATATGGTGGACCTGACCCAGTACGTCTGGATCGTCTGGCTCATCCTGATCTTCGTCTGCGTCATCATCGAACTGCTGACGCTCGAATTCACGTTCCTCATGGTCGCCTTCGGGTCGGTCGCAGGGCTCGGCACCTATCTCCTCGGTTGGGAGTGGTGGGCGCAGATCCTCACGGCCGCCGCCGTGTCGGTGCTCCTCCTCCTCACGATCCGGCCGGTCCTGCTGCGATACATGCGCAAGGGCGAAGACCCGACACCGAGCAACATCGCAGCGTTGGACGGGATGTCGGGGCGGGTCGTCTCCCCCATCGCCGACACGACCGGCCTGGTGAAGCTCGCCAACGGCGAGACCTGGACGGCGCGACTCGCGCCGGGCTCGCGCCAGGCGATCGTCGAGACCGGGGCATCCGTTCGGGTCGTGCTCGTCGACGGCGCCACCGTCGTCATCACTCCCGTCGAACCCGACGAAGCCTGACGTACTCGCCCGTTCTCACGCAGAGGAGCTCCCATGATCAGCATCGATGGATTCGTCGGCCAGATCTTCGTGATCGTGCTGCTCGTCGTCATCGCGATCTTCGTTCTCGTCACACTGAT